>NZ_JBSGEL010000045.1:0-66808 GCF_053602875.1 Kitasatospora sp. NPDC004289
GGGCCGTCCGTCCAGGGCGGCGGCAAGGCGCTCGGTGAGCGCGGCCTTGCCGCCGCCGCGGGCGACGCCCATCGCCCGGGCGAGGGACGCGAGTTCGTCCAGCGTCCAGTACCAACGGCGCAGCTCGGCACCGGAGAGCGCGGTGGTGAGGTCGGGCCGGGGCGGTGCGTCCATGGCCGCGACCCTATCCGGTGCGCGGTCCGCCGCCTGCGCCGAGGATCAGAACAGGTGACCGTAGTAGGCGTCGATATTGGGCAGCTTCCGCAGGGCCTCCTTCTCCGCCACCGAACGGTTGGCGATGAGGAAGGCGATCCGCTTCTCCCGCTCCGCCTTCGGGGCCTGGCCCGCAGGCTTGAAGTTCTTCTGCTTCAGGTAGGTGCAGAAGACGGCGACGGTCGTGAGGTCGGTGCTCGCTGCGGCCTGCGGGAGCAGCGTGGCCCTGACCCCGTCCGCCCAGTGAGGGGGGAACTGCGCCTGCTTGCAGTCGGCCCCGGTCAGGCCCTTGATCCAGGCGCTGCCGATCAGCGCGGCGCTGTGGACGTTCTGACCGATCGTCAGCGTCTTCCCCGGGGTCCGGATGGTGCCCCAGGTGACGAGCGTCGGCATCAGCGAGGCCACCCATCCGGAGTGGCAGGTCGGGGCTCCCCAGGCCACCTTCGCGAACGCCTCGCTCTTCGCGATCGCCTGCAGCAGCAACACGGGCGTGCTGAAATCCCCGTGCGAGACGTCCCAGGTCACCTTGCCGACCGCCTCCAGGGCGTTGTACCCGCTCTCGTGCGGATCGGGCGCCACGCCGAGGATGTCCTTCACGGCCAGGTCGGTCTTCGCCCGCTGCAGCCAGCCCTTCAAGTCGTGGTCGTCGCTGACGACGTAGAGCTTCCCCTTGGCGGAGACGAACACGCGGCGGCGGTCGCCGTCGACCGTGCCGAAGACGGGCACCTTGTCGTAGAACAGGCCCGCCTCGGTCGAGGTGAAGAGCTTGGGGTCGAAGGCCGGCTCCGGCAGGCCGAGCGCGATCGCGGTCAGACAGGCCACGCCGACGGCCTTCAACCCGGGGCTCGCCAGGGCGGCCAGCGGCTGCTGGGACGCGAGGAACTGCGGCACGGCCAGGTCGAGTTCGGGGAAGGCCACCAGCAGGGCGGCCCGGAAGTGGTCCAGCTCGTCGTGGAGGCGGAGGGCCGTCAGCAGCCGCTCGTAGTGCGGCCCCTGCGCCATGAGCTCGAGCTCCTCGGCGAGCAGGGCGGCGTCGGGCGCACCCGCGGTGAACCAGCCGAGCAGGTACGGGTACGGGGCGGGCGGGGTGTGGGTGCTCATCATGTCCCTTCCGGACGAACGCGCCGACGGTGATCCCTGCGGCCCGCACCGAGCGGCTCCGGCGTCCGGTGGTCGGTGGTCGGGGCAGCCGTGCGCGGCGTGGCGGTGTGAGGGACAGGCCCCCTCACCACCACGCGCGTCTACGGCAACCCGCCCCCCGGCACGTCGTCGTTCCCCCGCTGCGGACCCCGTCCGCAGGCCCGACCGGCACGCGACCGGAACGGGGACACCCGTCCCTCGCCCGGTCACTCGGTCGTCATCGGCTCACTGCTCGGTGCAGCCGCCCACCACCGTACGACCCACGGCCGGGGCACGCGGCCGTAATCCGAACACTGGTCGCGGAGGACGGGCCCACTCCCGAGGCCCCGCGCGACAAGTCGATTGCGGCCGCCGCCGCGGCGCACGTACCGTCCGGGTCCCGGAGGGCGGAGTGACGGGGCTCCGTCGGAGTGTGCGGGCGAAGACGTGGAGGTGGGTGGGATGGACGAACGCTCGGTCATGGTGAACGAGTTGGCGCAGGGGGCTCGGACGCAGGAGGAGGGCGTCGGGTGGTTCGGGGCGATGGCGGGGCCCGAGCAGGTGGGGGTGTTGCGGCTGCTGACGGAGTACTGCCTGCAGGCGCGCGCGGTCACCGAGGACGGGCCGGAGAGCATCCGCAGGGCGGGGATCAAACCCACCCACACGCCCGCGGTGCTGGTGGTGCGGGGGCGCCTGCCGGAGCAGTTGGCGAAGATCGTCGGGCTGCCGCAGGACGAACGGGTCAAGTCCTTCCGGCTGTTGGTGGCGCTGCTGGCCGTGGCCGACGAGCGGCGGCGGGCGCTGTACTGCGTGGGCGGCTGCTCGCACGACTGGCACCATCTGGTGCCTCAGAGCGGGAGCACCGGCCGGGTGGAGGTGTCCTCGTAGAAGGCGTCGCCGTCGGGGTTGTGCAGCCAGGCGGCGTAGTCGGGGTTGCGGTGGGAGGTGGCGAGGGGGAGCCAGGCGAGGAGGGTGCCGTAGCCGCCGCAGGTGGCTTCGCCGCCGTCGCCGCCGTACACCGAGGCGGGGTCGGTGGTGAGTTCGGTGCGGTAGGGGTCGTAGGCGATGTGCAGACCGAGGGCGTTGGGGCGGTGCTGGGGGCCGTCGGGGGAGTGGTACGGGATGCGGTCGAGGGGGCAGGTGTCGCCCCAGCGGAAGAGGGTGCGGGCACCGGCGCCGCAGGCGTGCTCCCACTCGTCGGGGGTCGGGAGCCGCAGGCCGCGGGCGGCCAGGACCTCGCCGGCGCCCTCCGGCTCCTCGCCGAACTCCTCGTCCTCGACGGCCATCAGCACGGTCGGGACGGTCACCCGCCGGTACGGGCTGAGCATGTGGGCGAGGTGGCCCCGCAGGTCGTCCGCGTGGCCGAAGCCCTGGTCCACGCTGGCCTGGTAGTCCTCCTCCTGCCCCGGCGCGGGCTGCCACGCGTCGAGGGCCAGGCCGAGGGTGACCTCGCCGCCGGGGACGAGGGCGAAGGCCTGGTCGGCGCGTTCCATCAGCGCGCGGTGGAAGGGGCGGCCGAGGTGGTGGACGGTCTCCACGGAGACCAGGTGACTGCCGGTCAGGGCGGCGGCCTCGCGGGCGGTGCGCAGGGCGGTGGGCAGGTCGAAGGACCGCCACTCCTCGAAGGTGAGGTCGGTGAGGGGCATGACCGGAAGTCTGGCAGCGGGCGGTGACAGCGAGGCCGGGCGGTGGGGCGGGCCGTGTACGGTGTGGCCCATGCGTTCCCGGATCCTGCCGCCGCCCGTCCGCTAGCGGGCGGCTGACTCCCTGACAGGTGCCGGACGGCCGTGGAAGGCCGTCGGGCCGGTGAGTGGCGCCCGCACGGGGTGGACCTGATCCGGCCGGGCCGAGCCCGGCGCCTCTTCCGTGGAGAACGAACGCCATGACCACGCATGCCGCCACCGTGCCGTACCGGCACGGTGTGCTGTCCATTTCCGCCGCCGCCGCCGCCTGGGGCGCGGGCGGGGCCGTCGCGGCCCTGCTGATGAACACCGCCGGACTCGGCCCCGTCGCCGTCTGCGCCTGGCGGTTCGCCGTCGCGGCCGGCTGCCTGCTGCTGCTCCCCGCCCGGGAGAGGTCCGGCGGCTGGCGGGCCGCCGTGCTCACCGGGATCGGGCTGATGCTGGGTCAGTGCGCCTACTTCGCCTCGGTCCGGTACGCGGGCCTGGGGCTGGGCACCCTGATCACCATCGGCGCCGGACCCGTGTTCACCAGCCTCGGCGCCCACCTGCTGCTCGGCGAACGCCTCACCCGCCGGGCGCTGGCCGCCAACGGGCTGGCGCTCGGCGGGCTGGTGCTGCTCACCGCCGCCCCGGCGGCGGGGCCGCGCCCGCTGCTCGGCGTCGGGCTCGCGGTGCTGTCCGGTGCCGCGCACAGCGGACTCACCCTCTGGGCCCGGGGCGGCGGCACCGCCCGTGCCTCGGCGGGGGCGTTCGGGACGGGGCTGGCCTGTCTGCTGCCGGTGGCGCTGCTGCTGGAAGGCGGTGTGCTGCCGAGCGCGGGGCAGCCGGCGCCGACGGCCGCCGCACTCCTCTTCCTGGGGACCGTCCCGACCCTGATCGCCTACCGCTGGTACTTCGCGGGCCTCGCCACCGTCCCGGGCGCGACCGCCGCCGTCCTGGTCCTGCTCGAACCGGCCACCGCCGCGCTCCTCGGCATCGCCTGCTTCGGCGAGCCGCTCACCTGGACGGTGGCGGCCGGCTCGGCCCTGCTGCTCACTGCCGTCGTCGCCCTGACGCGCCGCCAGGAATGAGGGCAGGCCGTGGACGGTGTCCGTCGCCGCAGGCGTCAGGCGGGCTGCCAGAGTTCGATGCGGTTGCCCTCGGGGTCGGTGACCCAGCCGAAGTGGCCGACGCCGTCCATGGACTGGGTCTCCTCGGAGACGTCGTCGCCCTTGGCACGGAGCTGGGCGAGCATCGCCTCCAGGTCGCGGACCCGGAAGTTGAGCATGGTCTGCTGGGAGCGGGAGCCGAAGTACTCGGTGTCGGCCTCGAAGGGGGCGAAGACGGTGGGGCCGGGCTGCTGCTGCCAGAGGCCGTGCTCGTCGGAGTCCAGGCCGAGGTGGTCGCGGTACCAGGCGCTGAGGCCGGCGGGGTCGTTGGCGCGCAGGAAGTACCCGCCGATGCCAAGCACACGTTCCATGCGTCCCATCCTGCCAGTGCCCGGACCGCAGGGGTGGGAGGCCACGGAGGTCGCGGTGTCTATGCTGCACGGCATGGACATCGTGATCCCGCTCTTCGAGGACTTCGAACCGCTCGACGCCGTCGGACCGTACGAGATCCTGGCGTACGTGCCAGGGGCGACCGTGCGCTTCGTCACGGCCGAACCGGGCCTGGTGAAGGACGTGTTGGGATCGATGCCGGTGCACGTGCCGACCGCGTACGGGGAGGTCGAGCGGTGCGACGTGCTGCTGGTGCCGGGTGGTGGGAGCTTCCTGCGGATGGCGGCCGACCAGGAGTTCCTGGGGTGGGTGCGGCGGATGCACGAGGGCAGCCTCTTCACCACCTCGGTCTGCACCGGTTCGCTGGTGCTCGGCGCGGTGGGCCTGCTGGACGGACTGACGGCCACCACGCACTGGGCGGCGGTGGCCGACCTGGAGGCGTACGGTGCGACCTACACCGCCGAGCGGGTGGTCCGCCAGGGCCGGGTGATCACCTCGGCGGGGGTGTCCTCGGGGATCGACATGGCGGTGCAGCTGGCGGCGCTGCTGACCGACGAGGTGACCGCGCAGGCGATCCAGCTCTACACCGAGTACGACCCCCAACCCCCGTACGACTCCGGCTCGGTGGCGAAGGCCACCCCGGAGGTGGTGGCCCGCGCCCGCGCCCTCGGGTAGCCGAGCTCGTCAGCGGTCGGCGCGGCAGGAGACGTTCCACTCCGTGGGGAGCGGCGTCTCACAGAGGGCGCAGAAGAACTCGCCCTCGCGGACGACGTTGAGCTCGCGGCAGGCGGGGCAGCGGCGGAAGACGAACGCGTGGGTGAAGTCCGGCGGGTGGGCGATCCCGGCGCGGTCGAGGGCGGCGGTCAGGGGCGGCCAGGCGGTGGCGGGGTCCGGGCAGTAGCCGGTGGACTGGTTGGTCACCTCCTCGACCGCCCAACTGCCCTCCGGCCGACGGGCGAAGGTGATCTCGCCGGCGCAGAGCACGGGGGCACCGCCCGCGCAGACCACGTGCTCGCTGCGGCGGGCGGCCAGGCGGAGCCGGCCGGCCAGGTCGACGACGTGGGTGAAGGGCTCGGCGAGCTCGGCGGCGGGGCGGGAGGCGAGCCAGGTGTCGAGGTCGGCCGGGGAGCGTATCGCTGCTCCTTCGGCGGCAGGGTGGAGGAGGCGGAGCAGCTCGGGCGGGCCGACGTAGGGGAGGGGGTGGGTGGTCATCCGAGGAGGAGCGGGGCGAGGGCGGTGCGGAGGCCGTCGGGGGTCGTGTAGTGGTGGCCCGTCATGCCGAGGGCGATCGCGGCGGTGACGTTCTTGGGGCTGTCGTCGATGAAGAGACAGCGGTCGGGGGTGGCGCCGGCCCGGGCGGCGGCGTGGTGGTAGATGGCGGGTTCGGGCTTGGCGGTGCCGAAGGTGGCGCTGTTGACCACGTGGTGGGCGAGGTCGGTGAGACCGAGGTCGGCGAGGCCCTGGTCGGTCCAGGTGGTGCCGTTGGTCACCAGGACCAGGGGACGGTGGAGGCGGACCTCGCGGAGCAGGGCCACCACGGCCGCGTCGGCGTGGACGGGCGTGGTGGTGAAGGCGGTGGCGAGGGCGCGGGCCGTCGGTGCGGCGGTGTGGGGCGCGAGGGCCTGGGCGATGAGGTCGGCCCACTCGGCTTTGGTGAGGCGGCCGAGGATGAGGGGTTGGGCGAGGTCGGGGGAGAAGGCGGCGGCGTAGGTGCTGCCCTCCGGGAGGCCTGCCGCGCGTTCGAGGGCGACGACCTCGGTCTGGTCGAAGTGGCGGATCACGCCGTCGAAGTCGCAGAGGACGGCGTCGAAGGGGGATGAGGTCACCCGGTCTGGATATCACGGCGGGGGAGGACGGGGGTATGGCACGTCATCAGGGCGCGGGGTAGGCGGTCATACCGGGGGCGCGGGGCTCTGGTGATCTGCGGCTCCGCCGCGTGGGCGCGCATCGGAAGGACGAGACCCGTGTGCCGGGTGCGGAGGTTCACGTGCAAGTGGTTCTCCGTACCCGGCACTTGGGTCGCCGTCTTCCGATTCGCGCAGTTCCTCGCGCCCCTGGTCGCCGTAGGTGGGGTCAGCAGGAGGGTCCGGTCACGGGCGCCAGTAGCCCTGGGCGTGGAGGCGGGGTTTGGGGAGGGTGAGTTCCTTGCGGGCGAAGGTGGCGAGGGTGCGGGTGGTGGTGGTGTCGCAGGCGATCCAGAGGTAGGCGTCGGTGGGGTCGCCGAGCAGGGTGGGGAGGGTGCGGCGGACCTCGGTGGCGAGGGCCGCGCCGGCGTCCTCGCGGGGGACGTGGCGGACCTCGTGGTGGTCCGGGCGGGTGCGGAGGGGGAGGCTGCGGTCGGAAGGGTGCTGGGTCTCCAGCCAGATGGTGGCGGGGGTGTCGGGCAGTGCGGTGAGGAGGGAGCCGAGGGCGGGGGCGGAGGCGGCGTCGCCGATCAGGAAGAGGTGACGGGGCGCCGGGTCGGGGAGGGTGAAGGCGGAGCCCTGGAGGGTGGCGTGGACGGTGTCGCCGGGGGCGGCGCCGCGGGCCCAGTCGCTGGCGGGGCCGTCGTGGAGGGCGAACTCGATGCTGAAGGTGCCGGCCGCCGGGTCGGGGTCGACCAGGGTGTAGGCGCGCTGGTGCGGTCGGCCGGCGTTGTCGAACCAGAGGCGCACCCACATGGTGGGGTGGACGCCGGTGGCGGCGAGCATGCCGCCGTCGGTGAGGTGGAGGCGGCGGCAGTGCGGGGTGACCTGCTCCGCACCGGTCACCGTGAACGTGAAGTCCCGGCCGCGCAGCAGCTTGAGGACGACGCCTTCCCAACCGTGGCCCATGAGGGTGCTCCCTGTCTCCGATCGCTGAAGTTCGGTTAGCCTAACCTAACTCAAGCGAGGTTGGTCTGTCCGGGCCACAGGAGCGGATCCCTTGGTGCGTCCACGTCCTGACGGGGCATCGGCTGGCTAGCTTGAGGCATGCACACTGCGGCCACCCCCGCCCTGGCCATGCTCCGGCTGCTCGGTGGGTTCCAGCTCTCCCAGGCGGTCTACGTCGTGGCCCGGGCCGGGCTGGCCGACCAACTCCTCGACGGAGAACGGACGGTGGCGCAGCTGGCGGCCGCCACCGGGCTCCGGGCGGATCCGCTGGCCAGGATCGTCCGGGTGCTGGCCGGCCAGGGCGTGTTCACCCTGGACGCGGCCACCGGGCTGGTCGGCCTCGGGTCGCTCGGCCGTACGTTGGTCACCGGGGCGCCGGAGTCGGTGCGCAGCATCGCGGTGATGTGGATGGAGACCCACTACCCCGCGTTCGCCGAGCTGTGGCACACGGCGGAGACGGGCGGGCCGGCCGCGGACCACCTGTTCGGGATGCCGTACTTCGCGTGGCTGGCGCAGGATCCGGAGAAGGTCGCCACCTTCACCGCGGCCATGACCGACTTCGCCCGGGCGATCCGTCAGGACGCCTTCTCGGCGGTCGAGTTGGACGGCGCCCGCACGGTGGTCGACGTCGGTGGCGCGGACGGGGCGGTGCTCGCGGCGCTGGCCCGGCGGTACCCGCGCCTGCGGGGCACCGTCTTCGACCTGCCGCACGTGGTGGCGGCCGCACCGCCGCTGCTCCGGGCCGCCGGGGTGGACGACCGGATCACGGCGGTGGGTGGTGACTTCTTCGTCGGGGTGCCGTCCGCGGACTGCTACGTGGCGGGCTTCATCCTGCACGACTGGTCCGACGGGGAGGCCGCGCGGATCCTCTCCCGGGTGCACGAGGCGGCCGCCGTGCCGCACGCCCGGCTGGTGCTGGTGGAGACGGTGCTCGACCGGGGCGAGGCCCCCGAGGTGGCCGCGCTGCTGGACCTCACCATGCTCGGGATGCTGACGGGCCGTGAACGTTCCGGCGAGGAGTGGCGGGTGCTGCTGGAGGGGGCGGGCTTCCGGCTGGACCGGATCCGGGAGACCGGCGGGCCGATGTGCGTGATCGAGGCCACCCGGGTGCCGTGAAGGGCGCCGCTCCGTGGACGATGGAGGGCGGGGAAGCAGCGCAGGGACACCGGGAGGACGGACATGCCGGCGAAGCTCGTCGTGGTCGGAAGCGTGAACGTGGACCTCGCGGTGCGGGTGCCGCACCTGCCCCGGCCGGGGGAGACCGTCACGGGTGGCGGGCTGGAGGAGAGCGCCGGCGGCAAGGGTGCCAACCAGGCGGTGGCCGCCGCGCGGCTCGGGGCGACCACGGTGCTGATCGCCCGGGTGGGGGACGACGCGTTCGGCCGCCGCGCGCGGGAGGGGCTGGCGGCGGCCGGGGTCGGGGTCGCGGCGGTGACGGCGGCGGCGACCGCCACCGGGACGGCGCTGATCGTGATCGACCCGGAGGGGGAGAACACCATCACCGTCTCCCCGGGCGCCAACGCGGAGTTGGACCCGGAGAGCGTGGAGGCCGAGGCCGAGGCCGGTCGGCTGGCCGGGGCGGGGGCGATGCTGCTGCAACTGGAGGTCCCGGTGGCGACCTGTCTGACGGCGGCCGGGCTGGCGAAGGCCGCAGGGGTGCCGGTGGTGCTGAACGCCGCTCCACTGCCGGGGGTGATCGGCGCCGAGTTGAGCGAACTGATCGCGATGGCGGACGTGTTGGTGGTGAACGAGGTGGAGGCGGCGGACCTGCTGGGTGGCGGAGGGGGGCTCGACCTGCTCGAACTCCCCGCGGCGCTGGGAAGGTTGGGCCCGGCGGAGGTGGTGGTGACGCTCGGGGCGAGGGGTGTGGTGCACACCGGCCCGGACGGGGGCGGTGCCCACGTCCCGGCCTTCGCGGTGGCGGCGGTGGACGCGGTCGGGGCGGGGGACGCGTTCTGTGCGGCGCTGGCGGTGGCCCGGGCCGAGGGCGTGGCCGGACTCGGCGAGGCGGTCCGCCGGGCCTGCGCGGTCGGGGCGCTGGCCACCACGGGGCGGGGCGCGCAGGCGGCGATGCCCACCCGGGCCGAGCTGGACGCCTTCCTGGCCGGGCAGGGCGGTGCCCCGAGCTGACGGGGTGACGGACGGGCCGGCGGGCGGCTGACGGGGGGACGGGCCGGGCCTCGGGAGGCTTGATCGGTGTCGGCCGGGGTGGCTAGCCTGCGGGCATGGCCGAGACCACCGAGCAGGACCAGCAGACCCCGGGCCGTTCCGGCCCGTCCGCCACCGTGGAGGTCGAGGCGCACCAGGTCGGCCGGGTGCGGACCGAGTACGCCCCGGACCACGACGGCGATCCGGACCCCGGCGAGATCGTCTGGACCTGGGTGCCGTACGAGGAGCGGGACGGCCGCGGCAAGGACCGCCCGGTCCTGGTCGTCGCGCGGGAGCCCGGCGGCACGGTGCTCACGGTGATGCTCTCCAGCAAGGGCCACGACCACGATCCCGACTGGGTGCCGATCGGCGCCGGCCCGTGGGACCGCTCGGGGCGGGACTCCTGGGTGGCGCTGGACCGGGTGATGCGGGTCCACGACGACGGGATGCGGCGGGAGGCCTGTGCCCTGGACCGGGCCCGCTTCGACCGGGTGGTCGAGGCGCTCCGGCGGCGCTACCGCTGGAGCTGACGCCGGATAATGGCCTGGTCGCGGGGCCCGTGGGCGGTGCCGGACGGGTGAGCGAGCGGGCAGGAGCGGACGGATGGGTCTGACGGCGGGTCAGCGGGTGCGGCTGGTGGCGGACCTCGGGATCGGCGAGGCGGTGTCCGGCGAGGCCCTGGTCGGCTTCCTCTCCCTGGGGGTCGGGGCCGAGGGCACCGTCGAACGGGTCGACGGCGAGCTCCCCGAGCCCGAGGAGGTCCGCGAGTACCGCCGCCTGAAGGACCTCTTCGACGACTACGGCCACACCATGCCGGAGGAGAGCCGCAAGCGCCTGGAGTCCCAACTCGCCGCCCTCGAACCCGAGTGGACGGCCCACCAGGCCCACGGCCCCCGGGTGACCGCCAGGATCCGCTTCGACAACGGCCTCGTCCTGGACGCCGCCCCGGAGGACCTGCTCGCCACCTTCTGAGACCGGGGCGGCGGTGGCGGAAGTCCGCCACTCGCGGGAGCGCTCTCCGGGTGGCGGTTCCGCGTCGGCCCCTCCGAGGAGTCCGAACTTCCGGCCCGGCCTGCCGTGTTCGCAGGTCAGGGCCGGTTCTGACGGTGCGTCGCACCGCTGTCGACCGACCGGTCCGGGCCGCCGTGCCGGGCCCCGGGGGGCGGTCTCGCCCGATAACCGATGGGAAACTTTCCTAACTAAGGTCCTTGACTGCCGGTGGTCAGCTGGACATCCTGAACACCGCGTCGCCGGTGGCCACCTGTGTCCGCACGTTCTGCCTCCCCCCTTCGATCAGAGAATCGAGTAGACGTGCAACGAATCAAGCGCGCCCTGATGGCCGCTTCCCTGGCGTTGACCGCGCCGCTGCTGGTCCCGAGTGCCACCGCCGGAGCGGCCGCCGCTCCGGCCGGGATGGCCGCCGCTCCGTACGAGTACCTGGGCTGGGGCAGCCCGCAGAAGCCGACCGACGTCATGGCGGCCACCGGGGTGAAGTGGTTCACCCTGGCGTTCATCCTGTCCGACGGGGGGTGCAACCCCAAGTGGGACGGGAGCCGGGCGCTGAAGGGCGGTTCGGACGAGGCCGCGATCAAGTCGATCCGGGCGGCCGGCGGGGACGTGGTGGTCTCGGTCGGCGGCTGGAGCGGCAACAAGCTGGGCGAGAAGTGCACCAGCGCGTCGGCGCTGGCCGGGGCGTACCAGAAGGTCATCGACGCCTACCAGTTGAAGGCCTTCGACATCGACATCGAGGACACCGAGTTCTCCAACGCGACGGTCCGTCAGCGGGTGGTCGACGCCCTGAAGATCGTCAAGACCAAGAACCCCGGGATCGTCACCTACGTGACCATGGGCACCACGCCGAGCGGTCCGGACGCCACCGGCAAGGACCTGATCAAGCGGGGCGCCGCGGCCGGGCTGGCCAACGACGGCTGGATCATCATGCCGTTCGACTTCGGCGGGCACAGCGGGACCATGGGCCAGGCCAGCGTCAGCGCCCTGGAGGGGCTGAAGTCGGCGGTGAAGAGCGCCTACGGCTACAGCGACGACGCCGCGTACCGGCACATCGGGGTCTCCTCGATGAACGGCATCACCGACGAGCCGGGGGAGACCGTCACCCTGGCCGACTTCAAGACCATCCTGGCCTACGCCCAGCAGCACCACCTGGCGCGCTTCGCCTTCTGGTCCGTCAACCGCGACCGCGCCTGCGGCTCCGGGTCGGACGCCGACGCCTGCAGCGGGATCGCGCAGTCGCCGTACGCGTTCACCAAGATCGTCGTCCAGTACAAGGGCTGAGGAGAGACCGATGAGTGAGATCCGCAGAACGGCAGCCCTCACCCTGGCCGGGGCCGGCCTGGTGGCCGGGATCGTCGCGGTGCCGCAGACGGCTTCGGCCGCCGCCACCCGCTACGAGGCGGAGAGCGCCGCGCTCTCCCAGGGCGTGGTGGAGGCCAACCACGCCAACTACTCCGGCACCGGGTTCGTCAACGGCGACAACGTGAGCGGCAGTTGGGTGGAGTTCACGGTGAACGCGGCCGCCGCGGGCACCGCCAGCCTCACCGTGCGCTACTCCAACGGGACCACCACCGCCCGCCCGGCGGACGTGGCGCTGAACGGCACCGTGGTCTCGGCCGCCCGCGCGTTCAACTCGACCACCAACTGGGACACCTGGGCGAACTCCACGCTGTCGGTGCAGCTGGTGGCCGGCGCCAACAAGGTCCGGCTCACCGCCACCTCCGCCAACGGTCTGGCCAACCTGGACTACCTGGACGTCGACCAGCAGTCCACCCCGCCCGGGGGCGGCGGTCCGGCCGTCCCGTTCGGCAGCCACCAGTTCGCCTACGCGGCGGGCACCCTGAAGCCCACCGGGGCGCAGGGCACCCTGGACCAGCAGGTGATCGACAAGTACAACGCCTGGAAGTCCGCCTTCCTCAAGCAGAACTGCGGCAACGGCTGGTACCAGGTGATCTCGCCGGACGCCGACCACCCGTACGTGGCAGAGGCCCAGGGCTACGGCCTGGTCGTCACGGCGCTGATGGCGGGCGCCGACGCGAACGCCAGGACCGCCTTCGACGGGCTGCTGAAGTTCGTGCTGGCGCACCCCTCGGTGAACAACAAGGACCTGCTGGCGGCCGAACAGGACGTCAACTGCAAGTCCGTGAACGGCTCCGACTCCGCCACCGACGGCGACATGGACGTCGCCTACGGGCTGCTGCTCGCCGACAAGCAGTGGGGCAGCACCGGGACGTACAACTACAAGGACCTGGCGGTCAAGCACATCAACGCCATCAAGGCGAGCGAGGTGAACCCCACCACCAAGCTGCTGCTGCTCGGCGACTGGTCGAGCTCGGGTGACCAGTACTACTACATCTCGCGCTCCTCGGACTGGATGATCGACCACTTCCGGGCCTTCCGGAAGGCCACCGGGGACGCGAGCTGGGACACCATCCGGACCGCGCACCAGAACCTGATCACCTCGCAGCAGACCAAGTACGCCGCCTCCACCGGCCTGCTGGCCGACTTCGTGGTGAACACCAACACCACCCCGAAGCCGGCCCCCGGCGAGGTGCTGGAGAGCGCCAACGACGGTGACTTCGGCTGGAACGCCTGCCGCGACCCGTGGCGGATCGGCGCGGACGCCGTCACCAGCGGTGACTCCGCCTCGCTGGCCTCGGCGCGGAAGATCAACAGCTGGATCAAGTCGAAGACCGGCGGCAACGCCAACGCGATCGTCACCGGCTACAAGCTCAACGGCACCGCCTTCGACTCCGGCAACGACATGGCCTTCACCGCCCCGTTCGCGGTGGCGGCGATGACCGACCCGGGCTCGCAGGCCTGGCTGGACGCGCTCTGGGCCAAGATGGTCGCCACCCAGATCACCCCGTCCGTCTACTACGGCGGCAGCGTGCAGCTCCAGACGATGATCGTCGCCTCCGGCAACTACTGGGTGCCGTAAGCGATCCCGCACCACCGGAAGGCCGGGGCCGCCCCAACGGCTCCGGTCTTCCGGCCCGTCCAGCCTCCTCCCCCACACAGGAGTCCGACCCCATGCGCAGATCACTCCTTCCCGCCCTGGTCACTGCGGCACTCGCCGTCGGTGCCGGGCTGACCACCCTGCCCGCCCACGCGGCGGCGCCGCGGCTGACCGCGGCCTTCGCCAAGACCTCGTCCTGGAACAGCGGTTACGGCGCGCAGTTCACCATCGCCAACTCCGGCGACGCCGCCGCCACCGGCTGGAAGGTGGAGTTCGACCTCCCGGCCGGCACCACCGTCTCCAACAGCTGGAACTCCACCCGCTCCCAGACCGGGCAGCACTACACCTTCGTCAACGCGGGCTTCAACGGGACGGTGGCGGTCGGCGCCACCCAGAGCTTCGGCTTCAACGTCGGCGGCGGCCTCGGCGAGCCGCTCAACTGCACCGTCAACGGGCAGTCCTGCCAGGGGACGTCCACACCGACCCCCACTCCCACCCCTACCCCCACCCCCACGTCGAGCCCGAGCCCCAGTCCGACCCCGACCCCGACGCCGACCTCCACCGGCCCCGTGGTGGAGGTGTCGACCGCCGCCCAGCTGACCGCCGCGCTGGCGGCCGCCGCCCCCGGGCGGACCATCCGGCTGGCTCCGGGGGAGTACCACGGCGCCTTCCTCGCCCAGCGCCCCGGCACCGCCGCCGCCCCGATCACCCTCACCGGCCCGCGCACCGCCGTGCTGGTGAACGACGGCCCGGCCGGTGACGCGCCGGACTGCCCGGTGCCGACGGCCGGCTGGGACCCGGGGTACGGGCTCTGGCTGTACGGGGCGCCGTACTGGAACCTCAACGGGTTCACCGTGAAGGACGCCAAGAAGGGCGTGGTGCTGGACGCCTCGCCGCACGTGACGATCGACGGGCTGTACGTGCACCACACCGAGGACGAGGGCGTGCACTTCCGCCGCTCCTCCGCCGACGGGGCGATCCGCAACTCGGTCGTCGAGTACACCGGCCTGGTCCAGCCCGGCTACGGGGAGGGGGTCTACCTCGGCTCGGCGGGCTCCAACTGGGGGTGCCACGGCAACACCGACGGGGTCGACCGCTCGGACCGGGTGCTGGTGGAGAACAACCGGATCGGCCCGTACGTGGCGGCCGAGGCGATCGACGTCAAGGAGGGCACCTCGGGCGGGGTGATCCGGGGCAACACCTTCGACGGACGGGGCGTCAGCGGGCAGAACTCCGCCGACTCCTGGCTGGACGTCAAGGGTTTCGACTACCTGATCGAGGGGAACACCGGCAGCTTCGCCGCCCCCGGCACCTTCGCCAACGGCTACGAGACCCACAACCCGGCCACCACCCCCGCCTTCCCGAACGGCTGCGGCAACACCTGGCGCGACAACCGCTCCGACCTCGGGGGCGTCGGCGGCTACGCGATCAAGATCACCTCGGTCTCGGCCTGCACCGCGAGGCCGAACCGGGTGTACGCCTCCAACACCGTCACCAACGCGGTCTCCGGGCTCACCAACGTCCCCGTGACGCCCTGAGCGGAGCCCGCACCGGTCAGAGGTCCACGTCCAGCCCGGTGGGCCGGGGGCGGACCAGCGACCAGACCGAGGGGCTGAGGTCGCGCTCGTCGCGGATGTGACCGTACATCCTGCCGAGGTCCTTCTCGGTCTCCGGGCCGAGCTCCACCCGATAGGCGCCCGGCGCGAGGTCGGGGAACTCGGCCCGGACCAGGCCGTGGCCGAGCATGCCGGTCTCGAACTCGAACTCGCTGACGCCGATCCAGCCGGGCACCCCGGCCGCCCGCAGGCGCAGCGAACCGGTGACGGTGGCCTCCGGGTCCCCGTGGTACTCCCACGGGGACCAGTACTGGGCCACCACGTGCCAGGTGGCGACCAGGCCGGGGCGGCCGTTGTCGAAGACGGCCCGCGCCACCACCAGCCGGTGTCGCAGCCGGGACCAGCCGCTCCGGCCCTCGTCGGTGAACTGGTCGGCCTCGAGGGCGGAGTCGATCCGGACCACGCTGGGGACAGCGTGGTGACCGGTGCCGGGTGGGACGGACACGGAGGCCTGCTTCGGGTGGGGTGCGGGTCGGAGTTCGTGCAAGTTCCGTGCAGGTTAACAGGGTTCGCACACGCTCACGGCCGGTTCGCTTGCGGCGAACCGGCCGTGAGGGTGCGTCACCCGGGAGTCACCCGGCGGTCACCACCGTCGTGCGGCGTACCGGGCGGCCAGGCCGAGCAGCAGCAGGGCGAGCGATCCGGCCGCCCACGGTCCCGGCACGCTGCCGGTGATCGGCAGCGGCGGGGGCGGCGGCTCGGTGGTGTCGAAGCGGTTGGTCACCTCGAGCGAGGCCGGGTCGGTGGTCAGGAGCAGGGCCCGCTCGGCGGAGTCGTGCTCGACGGTCACCTCGGCGGCCCCGTTCCGGTCCGGCTCGCCGAGCCAGCAGCGGGCCCCGGCCGGGAGCGGGTCGGGCAGGTCGTCCACCGGGCGGACGGCGTCCGGGCGGAGCTGGTAGCGCCGCCGGTCCGCCAGCACGACCGGGGCGGTCCCGGGCGCGGTGGTCAGGGTGCAGCTGAGCTCGACGGTGAACTCCCGGTCGGCCGCGGCGGCCGCCCCGGTCCCGGTGGTCCGCTTGAGCAGGGCCAGTGCGGCCGGCCGGTACTCGTTGGCGGCGGTGACGGTCAGGTCGGGGGCCTCGGCGGTGACCACGGCCGCGTGCTGCTCGTCGGGGTGGGAGACCGTCACCGCGCTCGCGCCGCTCGGCAGTTCGGCGGCCCAGCAGCGGGTGCCGGTGAGCAGCAGCTCCGGCAGGGTGACGGACCGGCCGGCCCGTACGGTGACGGTGCGGTCGAGCACCTCCTTGCCGTCCCGGCGGCAGATCACCCGCAGCTGGAACTCGGCCTCCCGCAGGTAGCCGGCCCCGGCCAGCGGACCGGTGAGCTCCTTGGCGAGGGTCAGGCGCCCGGCGTGGAAGGTGTTGGTGAGCTCGGCGGTGGACAGGTCGGTGAGGCCCTCCTTGACCTCGACCCGGCGGACCGGCTCGGCCGGCACGTCCGCGCCGCCGCTCGCGGTCTCGGTGACGGTGCACAGCGCGCCGACCGGCAGGCCGTCCAGACGCCCCGTCAGGTGGTCGGGCCCGGTGAGCTCCAGCTCGCGGGTGAGCACCGCGGCCCGCCCGTTGAAGTCGCAGACCACCTCGAAGCGGAACGGACCGGTGGCCAGCGGGCTGCCGGTGCCGGCCAGCTTCTTGGTGACCTGGAGCGAGCCGACCGCGAACTCGTTGGTGACGATCACCGTGGCGCGGTCGCCGAAGGAGGCGGGCGTCGGCCCGGAGACCGGGGTGACCACCTCCACGATGCCGGAGCTGACGACCTGGTAGGAGACCCGGGTGGCACCGCCGTCGTCGGTCTCGGTGACCTCGCACCGGCTGCCCTGGGGCAGGCCGGTCACGGCCTGGGAGCCGTCCTGGTCGAAGACCAGCTGCTGCGGGAAGCCGGGCAGCCGGGTGCCGTTGAAGGAGCAGTCCGCGGTGATCTTGAACGGGCCCTGGCCGACCGCGCCCGCGGCCTCCCCGGTGATCCGCTTGGCGATCACCAGGTCCTTGCGCGGGTAGCGGTTGGCGATCTCCTCCTGCTGCCAGGCGGTCGCGTCGGCCGCCCGGGTGACGGTGACCACGATCGCGTTGGCCTCGCCCTGGTGGTCGGTCTGCGCTCCGGCGGACTCGGTCTCCCAGAACCGGCAGACCGCGCCGACCGGCACGCCGCCCAGCTCGAAGGGCTTGTCGGGGCTGAACTCGGTCTCGCCCGACCGGACTTCGACGTTCTCCCCGCCGGCCGTGGTGAGCAGGCAGGAGTAGGCGATCCGGAACGGCCCGACCGGCACCCCGGACGGCGGGTCGACCACGTTCTTGAGGATCCGCACGTTGCCGAAGACCAGGCCGATGCCCGCCTTCGGGGGCTCGGTGACCGGCAGCCGGGTGGTGGTCCCGCCGACCCGGACGGTCTCGGTGTGGGCGAAGGAGTTCCAGGCCACCGAGGCGTAGCCGGGCACGGTCAGGTCGGCCGGGGCCCGGAACGGCAGGGTGAAGGTGACCGCGCTGCCGGGGGCCATGCCGGACGGGAACTCCACCTCGGTCTCGAAGGCGGTGGCGTGCGTGGTGTCGGCTCCCCAGGTGGCGGCCGCGCAGGCGCGCTTGGGGGTCTCGACCTTGCGGCCGCAGGGGTTCGCGGTGCCGGTGTAGGTGATGGCCGCCGTGCCGGCGCCGTCGTAGCGGACCGGGCCGGTGAGGGTCGGCACGGTGTCCCACTGGGTGCCGCGCTGTTCGTCGCCGAGCAGCACCCCGGTGTCCTTGGGCGCCGGGAAGACGTCCAGCAGCTGGAGCGAACGGGCCGGTTCGGTGCCGGTGTTCTCGATCCGGACCAGGAAGGAGAAGTCCTGCCCGGGCCGGGTCAGCGCGACGCACGGGTAGCGGGTGTAGACCGTGCCGCCGACCGTCAGCTCGGGGCAGCGCGGGTCGCCGGCCGGGACGGGCTTGCCGGTGTTGGCGTCCTGGTACCCGAGCGAGCGGTCACCGGTCACCCACTTGGCGGCGTCGAAGGAGACGCCGGAGCGGGAGGTGACCTGGGCCGAGGAGGTGCAGAAGGTGCCGGTGCCGTACCGGGGGTCGTCGGTGACGGTGCCGAGCCGGGGCGAGGACGGGTCGCAGTTGACCTTGGCGACCTTCTCCGAACCCGCGCCGAAGACGTTGGTGATGGTGGTCCCGGCCGCGACGCCGCCGTTCAGCTTCACCTGGTAGCCGAGCACCACCTCGCTGCCGGGGTAGAAGGTCCAGCCGGGGAAGCGCCAGCGCAGCTTGGTGATCCGGCCGCCCGCGTCCCGCTCGGGCTCGAACAGGACCTCGGACGGCTGGGTCCCGCCGAGCGGCACCGACACCTTCACGGTGTACGGGCGGCCCTGGTCGCCCTGGAAGGCGTCGTCGAAGCGCAGGCCGGAGGGGACCTCGTCCACCACCACCAGGTCGGGCACCGGTGCGGTGCCGGTGTTCCTGACGTGCAGGTTGAACGGGGCGACCGAGCCGGGGCTGAGCACCGTGGTGGCCGGCTCCTTCTCCACCCGGAGCAGGTTGCTGCCCTCGCGCACGCTGAGCGAGGCGGTGGAGTCCGGCACCGGGAAGGTGCCGCCGTCGGGCTGCAGCCGGCTCTCGCCGGCCGCGGTCGCGGTGTCCTCCAGCAGGTCCGGGACCGGGGTGCCGGGCGCGGAGCGCAGGCCCTCGCGCGGACGGACCGTCAGGCAGACGCTGCTGCCCGGGCAGTCCTGGTAGTTGGGCGCGGAGGTGGCGGGCAGGATGCCGTAGCCGCCGGTGGAGCTGCTGAAGGTGACCCGGAGGCCCTGGATGTCCGCCGGGTCCACCCCGGCGGGGAAGCCGGGCTTGGTGGAGGAGGTCGGGGTGCCGGTCACGAAGACCGGCGGGTTGCTCCGGCAGCCGGTGGTGCAGACGTCCACCTGCACCCGGTCGGCGCCGTTGGGGAAGGTGACCCCGGCCAGGGCGGTCACCGTCACGGCGTCGAAGAAGTCCGGGTCGGTGTCGCTGACGACCAGTCGCTTCAGGCCCAGGTTCCCGGTGTTGACGGTGGTGAGCCGGAGCGTGACGTCCTGCGGGGCGACACCGGTGACGGGGCGCAGCACGGTGCTCGGCGCCAGCGTCTTCTGCAGCGAGGCGGCCGCCTTGGCGGGCTTCACGTCGACGGCGGGGGAGCAGCTCGGATTGCCCTCCGCCTTGCCGTCGATCGTGACCGCGGCGCAGTTGTCGATCCGCCCGGAGGTGACGCCCGGGCGGAGCCGGACGGTGAGGGTGGCCCGCATGAAGCCCTTGGGCGGAATGCCGTCCGGCTCGGTGATCCGGACGCCCTTGGCCCGGGCCAGCAGCGCGCTGTCCGGCGGGACGTAGGCCACCCAGGAGCTGACGGTCGGGTCCCAGAGTTCGACGCCGATGTGCAGGGTGCGCGGGCTGCCGTCGGTGGAGACGCCGACGATCTCCAGCTGGTCGAAGGGGTTGTTCGGCGCCAGTGGGTCGGCCGGGTCGGTGACCTGGACCTTGGGCTGGGTGACGTTGCCCGAGTTGGTGTAGCCGAGGCTGAAGGTGAGGTCCTGGCCGGGCGGGACCTCCGTCCAGGAGGAGGACTTGAAGCCGTTGCCGTCGGGGTTGCGCTCCTCGACCTTGAGCACGGCGCAGTCGGTGACGGCGGCCGAGCCGGAGCCGTTGGCCGGGTTGGAGGCCGAGGCGTCGGCGCAGTCCTGCACGCCGTCCCTGGTGTCCTCGGCGGTCACCTTGGAGTTGAGCGTGCCGTTGACCGACAGCTTGGCGACCGCACCGGGCTGGATGGTGCCCTTGCCGCCCTGCTCGCCCTTGAAGGTGATGGAGATCCGCTGCGGCGGGCTGCCGGCCGGGCAGCCGGTGGAGGCGCGCACCTGGGAGGCGGGCGGGTTGGTGAGGGTGACCGGCGCCGGGGTGGAGCCGTCCCGGCAGGTGACGGTCAGCGTCGCGGTGGTGGCACCGGGCGGGAAGTCGACCTTCAGCTTGGCGGCGTCGAACTTGTCGAACTCGCTGCCGGCGGTGGCGGAGTCGGAGGGCTCGGTGACGGTGAGCTCGGAGACCGCGAAGGGCGAGGTGTTCTTGGCGTTCAGCTGGGCGGTGACGCTCGCGTTCTCGCCCCGGACGGCGGTGCCGTTCTGGGTGAAGTCGCCCCGGGCGTCCGGGAAGAAGCGCTTGTCCAGGTCGACGGTGGCGATGTTCGGCAGGATGTCGTGGTCCGAGCAGGCCGGCAGGCCGATCACGGTGAACCGGCTGCCCGCGTCCTTCACGGCCGAGTCGGCGCAGTTGCGCACGGTCTTGCGGGCCGCCGGGCTGATCTGGGCGCCGCTGGTGCGCTCGGTGCGGCGCAGCTTCACCTGCATCGGCACGGTGGCGCCGGTGCTGTCGTACGGGAGCGTGGCACCGGTGGAGTTGGTGAACTCGTAGCGCACGCCGGTGACCTGATCGGCCGTCACCCCGGCGGGCAGGGTGAGGTCCGGGCCGGGGACGGCGGTGCCGCGCACCCACTCGTTCTCCGCGCAGCGGCTGCCGGGCGGCTTGGTGCACACCAGCACGGTGACCCGGTCCGCCCCGGCGGGCATCCGGCTCACCGGGCCGACCGAGACCAGGTCGAAGTTCTCGTACAGCTCGGCGGTGTCGTCCTGGACGTCGAGGCGGCTGATCCCGTCCGGGGTGGCCGAGGTGTTGGCCGCGCCGAGGGTGACGGTGGAGACGCCGTCGCTCTGCGCCACGTCCGAGGTGGGCTGCCACTTCTTGGTGGCCTTGGCGTCCAGCATCTTCGGGACGGTCACGGTCTGGGTGACGCTGCCGACCACCTCGGTGGCGTTGTCGGCCTTCGCGGTGGCGGTGTTGGTGACGGTGTCGCCGTCCTCCAGCGGCCCGGTGGCGGGCACCTTCATCCCGACCGACACGTCCGCGGTGGTCCCGGCCGGCAGGCCGACCGAGCCGGCGGGGTTGGGCGGCGAGGCGAGCGGGCTCCTGAAGTCGATCCGCAGCCTGCGCGTCGCCGGGTCGTACGTCACCGTCTGGGTCGGCGTGGAGGGCGGCAGCGAGGTCATGTCGAACTCGGGCGGGAGGACGTCCTCCAGGTACGCGTTCACGCAGGAGACCGAGAGCGAGGAGCAGGAGAGCGTCAGCTTGTACGAGAACGCGGACCCGGGGATCAGCGGGTCCGGCGCCCCCTCCACCGCCTTGGTCAGCGACATCACCGGCCCCGCCGCGTGAGCCGGCGGCGCCCCGACGAGCGCGGCCGCCAGGCCGAGCGCCACCGCCGCGGCCGCCAACCCGCGCAGCGGCCGTCCGGCCCGGCGCCCGAAGTCCAACCCGACCATGCGCATCCCGTCGTCCGACGTCATCCGGCCTGAATGATCGTCAGATTAGGTAGCGGGCCCCTGCGCCGTTCAGGGCGACGCGCCCGGGTTGCCCCGGATGGCGCAGGCCGACCGAGAGGTCACGGCCCCTGAGGACGGTCGAGGCGGTAGACGTAGTGGCGGCGGTCGTCGGCGGGGTTGTCGGGCTCCAGGTCGGCCTCGACGTAGCGGTGGAAGCCGGCCTTCTCCAGGGCGCGCCAGGAGGCGCGGTTGTCGGCGTGGACGGGGATGACGAGGGCGGTCGCGGTGGGGTGGTCGGTCCAGGTGGCCTCGGCGACGGCGCGCAGGATGCGGGTGCCGAGGCCCTGGCCGGTCCGTTCGGGGCCGCCGATGAGGTAGTCGAGGGTCATGGCCCGTTCCGGGATCTCGGCCTGGTCGGCCAACTCGCCCATGTACTGCGGGTAGTCGGCGATCCAGCAGCGCTGCACCAGCGCGACCGGCTCCCCGTCCACCGCCACCAGGAGGTCCTCCGACGGCTCCTCGCCCCGGCTGGCCGGCCCGAAGTCCCGCTCGACCGCCTCGGGTGAGGTCTCGTGGTTCCACCAGCGGGCGACGTGCGGCCGGGCCAGCCACTCCGCGAGCAGCGGGAAGTCGGCGGTGGTCAGCCTGCGCCAGGTGAGGGTCATCAGGCCGTTGTCCCACACCAACGGTCGGCGCGCCAAAGGGATTTCGCCGGTCCTGCCGTCCCCCCAGGGAGTCCCCCTCAGGGGGCTGGTGCGGGTGGTGGCGGGACGGGGACGCTGGGGCTGTCGTGCGGGGAACTGTTGACCGAGGGGCTGCCGATGATGGACGAGACGCTCGACCGCTTCCTGTCCCGGTACCACTGCCGGGCGGTGCACCACATCACCGTCGCGGCGTCGCCGGAGCAGGTCTGGGCCGCCCTGTACGCCGTCACCCTGGCCGAACTGCCGCTGCCGCGTGCCCTGTTGAGGCTGCGCATGCTGCCCGCCCGGCTGCGCGGTGCGGGGCCCGGGCCAGTGGAGAGCGGCGTTCCGCTGGCCGAGCTGTTCCGGAGGGACGGCCGCTGGGTGACCCTGGCGGAGGAGCCGGGCCGGGCGCTGGTGCTCGGCCGGGCCGCGCGGTTCTGGCGCCCGGTGCCGGAGGGTTCGCCGCCGCTCCGGGACGCGGCGGGGTTCCTGGCCTTCGAGGTGCCGGGGTACGCCAAGGCCGTGATCTCGCACGAGGTGCGGCCGCACGGCGACGGCTCCCGGCTGGTGACCGAGACCCGGGTGCGCGGCACGGACGCCCGCTCCGCGGGGCTGTTCGCCGCGTACTGGTGGCTGATCCGCCCGGGGGTCGGGCTGATCAGGCGCAGCGCCCTCGCGGCGGTCGCCCGCCGGTGCGGGCCGCCCAGAGCTGGACGCGCTGGGGGGAGGTGAACGGCTCCGGGGTGCCGGCCAGGCAGCCGGTGCCGAGGCGGCGGAGCCAGTCGGAGTGGAGGGTGTCCCAGGCGCCCCAGAGTTGGGGGGCGTCGCCCTCGCGGGGGAGGGGGCGGGGTTCGTAGCGGTCAGGCATCGGGGGTCATCCGCCAGGGGAGAGAGGTGACGTGTTGGAAGGTGCGGTGCTCGGGGTGGGTGGTGAGGTGGGCGAAGGCCGCGCCGCGGGCGTCCTCGAAGTGGGTGGACGGCAGGGTGTTCCAGCCGCACGGGGCACCCTCCTCGTTCTCGCTGGCGCACTGGAACAGGTGCAGCGAGGGCAGCGCGTCGGGCTCCGGGTCGGGAGCGAAGGTCCAGCTGGACACGGGAGTTCGGTCCTCTCGGGTGGGGTGGTCAGTCGTCCGCGACCTCGGCCCAGACGGACGGCCTGCCGCCGTCGCCGGGGTCGGTGGTGCCGTACCCGGTGACGTGGGAGCCGCCGAGGACGGCCAGCAGGCCGGGCCAGCGCTCCGGCGGGACGTCGGCGAGCGGGAGGGAGAGATGGATCCGGGTGCCGTGGCGGGTGGCCTCGGCCAGGAGACCGGTGGCCTCCTTGATCGCCGCCTGGACCTCGGACACGCGTGCGCCGTGCACTCGCCCCCCTCTATGCGTAGGGCTTCACTATATGCATAGAGTAAGGGTGAGTGGATACTCTGTCACCAACCTGCGACAACTGGGAGGACGCGCCCCATGAGTGACGAGCCATCCCCTTACCTCCACGTCGCGGAGCGGATCCGCGAACGCATCGTCGGAGGGGAGTTCGGCTCGGGCGACAGGCTCCCGTCCCTCACGCAGCTGATGGCCGACTACGGCTTCAGCATCAGCGTCGGCCAGAAGGCGTACGGCCTGCTGGAGCAGGAGGGGCTGGTGGTCGCGCACCACGGGCGCGGCTACTTCGTCAGCTCGCAGGACGCACCCGCCCTGCTGATCCGCCGTCAGGGCGAGGGCGTCACGGGCTCCTGGCGCTCCGAATCCGCCACCGCCCGGGCCACCGAGACCGTCGCGGCCCGCCTGGAGATCGAGGCCGGCGACCCGGTCATGCACACCAAGTACGTCCACCTGCTCGACGGCGCCCCCTCCTACCTGATGGAGAGCTGGGAGCCGATGGCCGTCACCGGCGGCACCCTGGTCGTCCTCCCCGAAGCCGGCCCCTACGGCGGCATCGGCGTCGTCGCCCGGATGGCCGCCATCGGCATCGAGGCCGGCCCGCCGGTCGAGCGCGTCACCGCCCGCGTCCTCACCCGCGCCGAGGCCCAGACCCTCACCACCACCCCGGGCACCCCGGCCCTCGGCATCGAACGCACCCACCACGACGCCGTCACCGGCCGCCCGGTCGAGACCGCCGACCTCCTCCTGCCCGCCGACCGCTGGGCCACCGAGTACGGCGACCGCCCGCCCCGTCGCGGCTGATCCCGGGCGCCCGGGATCGCGGGCGGTGCCATCACCCGCCTGGATGCGGAGAGTAGGCAGGGCAAGGGTCGTTCGTGACCTAATGTGACCGGCGGGTCAGTGGTCGACCGGATCTGAGGGGTCGTCACCGGGCTTCCGCCGCGATGCTCCTGCGACCCCCGGATCGAGAGGCGCCCATGTTCGCCGCACGTCCCGCACGTCCCGCACCGGCTGCGCGCCGCGCCGCGCTGGCCGCCGCCGCACTGCTGGCCACCGCCGGCCTCCAACTCACCTCGGCCCCGCCGGCCACCGCCGAAGGCACCGCCGACGTCCTGCCGGGCAACTGCTCCGCCGGCACCCTCTCGCAGGCGGCGTCGGTCGGTCCGGTGACGATCGATCAGGGCGAGGCCGTCATCGTCTGCGACGGCGACCTGACCTCACCGCTGACCCTCCAGGACGGGACCGACCACAAGGTGCTGGTGCGCGGCGGCAGCGTCAGGGCCGCGGTGGACCTCGCCGGGAACGGAGCCGAGGACACCCTGATCGTGCTGGCCGTTCCGCAGGGAGGGTTTCCCAGTGCCAGGGCAGCCCTGCTGGGCGGCGGCAGCATCACCACCCACGGAGGCACCGCCGTCATCGGCCTGATGGGCAGTTCCGGGGGAGACAACGTCAGCTCGGGGGCGGCGGCGATCGGGGAGAGCGGCCGCGTGACCGTCGGCGGCGGAACGGCGACCGTCGTGGCCCACGGCGGCCAGGGGACCACCGGAGGCCCGGGGATCGGCAAGGGCGGCAGCATCACCGCTGAGGGCGGCAGCACCGCCGTCTCCCTCCGAGGAGGTCCGGGAGGGGCGGGCGGAACGGGCATCGAGTCCGGGGGGAGCGTCACCGCCCACGGGGACCTCGTGCTGGAGGCCAGGGGCGGCCAGGGTGACGTTGCGGCCGGCGGGCCGGGCTCGCGCGGCTCGGTCACCGTCGACGGTGGAACGGCGCTCCTGGCCTTCGACGGCGAACGTGGGGGTGTCCGGGGCGGAGCGGGGGTGTCGGGAGGCACGGTCGACACCACGGGCGCCAGTAGCGCGACCATCGGCATCTCCGGCGCGGACGGCCCCTACGGAGGGCCCTTCGACTTCGCGGGTGGGGGCGGTGCGGGCGTCGCGGACGGAGGCGTGGTGACGGGTGGCGACGCCTCGGACATCACGGTGACCGGTGGCCGGGGTGGCCTGGGCGGCAGCGCTGGAGTCGGAGGCGGCGGTGGGGGCGCGGCCGTCGGCGGCCGCGGTGGCTACGGGAGCGGGAGCACGAACCTCGGCACCGGCGAGGCCGGCGGCGCGAGCCGGGTGTCCGGCGGGACCCTCACGCTCACCGGCGGTGACGGCGGCAAGGGCGGTGGCAAGGGTTCTCGGGGCGGTGGGGGCGGCGGCGGTGGGGGAGCCGCAGTCGGTGGCGGAGGAGGAGGCGCCGGCGACAGCCGATGGAAGACCGGCGCGGCCGGCGGCGAGTCGGGCGATGCGTCCGCCACCGCCGCCGTCGAGCTCATCGCCCAGGGCGGTGCGGGCGGCGCCAGCAAGAAGGGCAATCCCGGTGCGGCCGGGGCGGAGAACGGCGCCGGTGGCAAGGGCGGCGACTACTGAGAACGGAGCGGTGAGCTCGCGGTGGAAGCGGGGTGGGGTCCGACGGTGCGCGTCGGACCCCACCCCGGTCAGTTCTGACGTTCGGTCACCGGCGTGACCGGCAGGCTCGGATCAGAGCAGCGGGCCGCCGCCGAACGGGGCGTAGTAGTGGGTGTACTGGTCGCGGTAGTCGGTGCCGGCCGGGGGGTCGGGGACGTACTCGGGGGCGTGCTTGATCTCGTCCTTGGTGCGGGCGACCTGGATGCGTTCCTCCTCGTGGTCGATGCGCAGGACGGTGCCGGCGGGGAGGAGCACGTGCTTGCCGAAGATCCAGGGGCCGGTGTCGACCACCAGGTGGCTGGCGTCGACCTCTTCGGAGAGGCGGTGGACCTTGCCGATGTGGCCGTCGCCGGCGTCGACCGCGTAGCCGACCAGGTCGGCGCCCGAGACGAGGCCCGAGGCGTCGCTGAACTGCCAGAGGCCGGTGGCGTCGTGGCTCATGGCTCTGTCTCCTCTCGTTCCCGCGCCGCGGCCGGTCGCCGGGGCGCGCTCTGCGGCCTCGCCTACCCGGCTTCCCGGGAGCCACTCCCGGGATGTGAGCGCGATCACGTGGCGGCGTCGGGACCTGAACGGGTGTGCGGTGCGTGTGTTGGTAGGGACGACTGGTGCGACTACCGACGAACGGGGAGACGACTGTGCGATGGCGACCGGAGTACCCACGGCGGGGGCGGCGCGGGGTGCGCCGCTGGTTACCGTCCTGGCGGCAGGTGCTCGGAACCGCGGCGCTGGGGACGGCCCTGGTGGGCGGGGCGGTGTGCTGGCGGTACGCGGTGACCGACATACCGAAGGACCTCAACTCCTTCGCCACCCAGCAGAACAACGTCTACTTCTGGGCGGACGGCACCGAGATGGCCCGCACGGGGCTGGTGAACCGTCAGGAGGTGCCGCTGGAGACGGTGCCGGAGTCGGTGCGGTGGGCGGTGCTGTCGGCCGAGAACGCGTCGTTCTACTCGGATCCGGGGATCTCGGTGAAGGGGATCGGCCGGGCGGCGCTCACGCTGGTGACCGGTGGCGACACCCAGGGCGGGTCGACCATCACCCAGCAGTACGTGAAGAACATCTACCTCAACCAGGAGCAGAGCCTGGGCCGCAAGGTCGACGAGGCCTTCATCGCGGTGAAGCTCGACCGCAGGCTGAGCAAGGACGAGATCCTGGCCGGCTACCTCAACACCAGCTGGTTCGGGCGCGGGAGTTACGGCATCGAGCGGGCCGCGCTCGCCTACTACGGCAAGCACGCCTCCGAGCTCGGCCCGAGCGAAGGCGCCTTCCTGGCGGCGGTGTTGAAGGGGGCGGGGCTCTACGACCCGGTGCTGAGCCCGGAGAACCGCAAGCGGGCGGTGGACCGGTGGTCCTGGACGCTGGACCGGATGGTGGAGACGGGCCACCTGAGCCGGGAGGAGCGGGCCCGGTACACCGAGTTCCCCGAGCCGAAGGAGCGTCAGCCGCAGACCGGGCTGAGCGGGCAGACCGGCTACCTGGTCGACCTGGCCCGCTCCTACCTGGAGGCCAACGGCGGGCCCTCGGCGGCCCAGCTCGACCTCGGCGGCTACCAGATCCGCACCACCTTCGAGCGGGAGCGGACCGCCGCGCTCGGCCGGGCGGTCGAGGAGCAGGGGAAGAAGCTGGACGCCGCCCAACGCCCCGCCGACGTCAACGTCCGGGTGGGGGCGGCGAGCGTGGCCAACGACGGCCGGATCCTCGCGCTGTACGGCGGTCCTGACTACCTCAAACAGGGGTTCAACAACGCCAACACCTCGAACGTGCCCGCCGGTTCGGCCTTCGGGCCGATCGTCTACGCGGCCGGCCTCGACCACGGGGCGCAGCGCAAGCGCGGTGCGGCCAGGACGCCCGTCACCCCCGGGACGCCGTACGACGGCAACGACGGCATCAACGTGATGACGCCGGAGGGGCCGTACTGGGGTCGCAACGGCAAGATCGTGACCGCCGTCAACGACGGGCGGCGCTCCTACGGCACCATCGCGCTGCGCACCGCCGTCGAGCAGTCCGTCAACGGCCCGATGGCCCAACTCGGCCTGGACGTCGGCCTGGACCTCGTCCGCCGCACCGCGCTCGACCTCGGCATCCTGCCCGCCACCCTGGGCGAGGCGGTCCCGGCCTTCGCCCTCGGCAACTCCCGGCCGAGCGCGATCCGGACGGCCGGGGCCTACACCGCTTTCGCCGACGAGGGCCTGCGGACGGACCCGTACTCGGTCAGCTCGGTGACCCGGGGCGGGGAGCCGGTGGCGCTCCGACTCCCGGCTGCCGCACGGGTGTTGAAGCCGGAGGTGGCGCGGCAGGTGGACGAGGCGCTCAAGGGGGCGGTGCGGGAGGGCACGGCGGGGGCGGCGCGGGCCGCCGGGCCGCAGGTGGCGGGCAAGACCGGCACCACCCAGGACCGGACGGCAGGTTGGTTCGTCGGTTACGCGGGCGGGGTGTCCACCGCCGTGACGGTGTTCCGGATGGACCCGAAGACCATGCAGCTGTCGAGCCTGGAGGGGCTGGCCGGGGCCGGCCCGGACACCCCGGACTGGAGCTATCCGGCGGCGGTCTGGGCCGGGTACGTGAACGCGTGAACGCGTGAACGCGTGAGCCCAGGGGCGCGAGGAACTGCGCGAGGCGGAAGGAGCTGGCCCGTCTGCCGGGTACGGACGCTCACGTGCAAGTGAATCCCCGTACCCGGCACTTGGGTCGCCTCCTACCGCTGCGCGCCCACGCGGCGGAGCCGCAAATCAGCAGAGCCTCGCGCCCCCGGTGTGACCCCTACTTGGCCCAGTCCAGGGGCTGCGCCGGGTCGAGCTGGCGGAGCTGGTCCAGGACCTTCGGGTCCTGGGCGTCGAGCCAGTCGGCCAGTTGGCGGAAGGAGACGCAGCGCACGCCCTCGCGGCGGCAGACCGACTTCACCACGTCCTCGATGGCCTGCATGTAGATGCCGCCGTTCCAGGTCTCGAAGTGGTTGCCGATGAACAGCGGTGCCCGGCTGCCGTTGTAGACCCGCTCGAAGCCGTTCAGGTAGCCGTCCCGGGTCTCCTTCAGCCAGGTGGGGTACTTGCGCGGGTCGCCCTCGGTGGTGTCGCCGGACTGGTTGGCCAGGAAGTTGAAGTCCATCGAGAGCACCTGGGTGGCGCGCCCGGGGTAGGGGAGCAGTTGGAGCGGGAAGTTCCAGATGCCCTCCTTCTTGACCGGCCAGACCTGGAACTCCCCGGTGGAGCTGGCGTCGTAGCGCCAGCCGTAGTTCTTTGCGGCGGCCAGCAGGTTCTTCTGGCCCTCCAGACAGGGGGCCCGGCCGCCGGCCAGGTCCTTGCGGAAGTCGAAGGGCAGCGGCGGTACGGAGGCCAGGCCGGTGTTGGTCTTCCAGTTCTCCACGAAGGAGTAGGCCTGGTCGATCTCCGAGCGCCACTCCTCGACGCTCCACTGGCCGCCGCCCTTGGCCTCGCAGAAGTGGCCGTTGAAGTGGGTGCCGATCTCGTTGCCCTCGCGCCAGGCCTCGCCCAGCTCGTGCAGGGTCTCCTCGATGTGGCCGTCGGTGGGGAAGGAGATCGCCGCCTCGCCCGGGGCGTGCTGCGGCGGGCGGTAGAGGGTGCGTTTGCTCTTGGGCACCAGGTAGATGCCGGTGAGGAAGAAGGTCATGTCCGCGTTGTTCTCCCGGGCCACCTTGCGGAAGCGGGAGAACAGGTGGTCGTCGTTCTCGAGCGCCCCGTCCCAGGAGAACACCACGAACTGCGGCGGCTTCTGACCGGGCGCCAGCTTCTCCACCGCCGGCTGGCCGGGCTGCGGCCCGGTGTAGGAGGTGGAGCCGTCGCCGATCACCCGGACCTGCCCGTCCCAGCTGGGCGAGGGGGACGGGGAGGGGGACGGGGTAGGGGCGGGAGCGGGTGGAGTGGTGGTGGCGGAGGCCGTGGCGCCCACCGTCGTGACGGCGGGTCTGCCGCCGCCGGCGGTGGTCACCGCCAGGACCACCGTCACGGCGGCCGCCACCGCCCCCACCGAGAGTCGTACCCGTCCGGTCCGCCCGATTCCTGCCACCGCTACCGCCCCTGGATGTCCTCGCTCGTGAACTGACGATCAGTCACAAGGACGCTTCGGGCGTGTGCGATGGTTACGTTCGGGCAGGGGGCTGCCCGTTCGGGCAGCCCCTCGTGCCCCGTCGGCCGTCAGTCGTCAGCCGTCCAGGCGGTTGACGGCGGTGACGCGCAGGACGGCGCGGCCCTCCTCGTCCGAGCCGTAGAGGTCGACCTCGGCGCTGATGCCCCAGTCGTGGTCCCCGGCCGGGTCGTCGAAGATCTGCCGCACCCGCCAGGAGCCCTCCTCCGGGTCCTCCTCGATCAGCAGCATCTTGGGGCCGCGGGCGTCCGGGCCGGTGCCCAGGTCGTCGTGCTCGTCCCAGTACGGGTCCATGGCGTCCGCCCAGCGGTCCGCGTCCCAGCCGTACTCGTCGTCCAACTCGCCCAGCTCGGACCAGCGTTCGAGGGCGCAGAGCTCCACCCGGCGGAACATCTCGTTGCGCACCAGCACCCGGAAGGCCCGGGCGTTGGCGGTGACCGGAGCGGGCTTTTCGTCGAGGCGGACCTCGGGGGTGGCCGGGTCGGTCGGGTTGGCCAGCTGCTCCCACTCGTCCAGCAGGCTGGAGTCGACCTGGCGGACCAGCTCGCCGAGCCAGGCGATGACGTCCTTGAGGTCGTCGGTCTTCAGGTCGTCGGGGACGGTCTGCTCCAGCGCCTTGAAGGCGCCGGCCAGGTACCGCAGCACGATGCCCTCGGTCCGGGCCAGCTCGTAGAAGCCGACGTAGTCCGAGAAGGTCATGGCCCGCTCGTACAGGTCGCGGACCACCGACTTGGGGGCCAGCTGGTGGTCGCCGATCCACGGGTGGGCCCGGCGGTAGACCTCGTAGGCGTGGGTGAGCAGCTCCTCCAGCGGCTTGGGGTAGGTGACCTCCTGGAGCCGCTCCATCCGCTCCTCGTACTCGATGCCGTCCCGCTTCATCTCGCCGATCGCCTCGCCGCGCGCCTTGTTCTGCTGGGCGGCGAGGATCTGGCGCGGGTCGTCGAGCGTGGCCTCGACCACCGAGACCACGTCCATCGCGTAGGCGGGGGACTCCTGGTCGAGCAGCTCGAAGGAGGCCAGCGCGAAGGTGGAGAGCGGCTGGTTGAGCGCGAAGTTCTCCTGGAGGTCCACGGTGAGGCGGACGATCCGGCCCTCGGCGTCCGGCTCCGGCAGCCGCTCGACCACGCCGCCGTCCAGCAGCGAGCGGTAGATGGCGATCGCCGTGCGGATGTGGCGGCGCTGGGCGGCCTTGTCCTCGTGGTTGTCCGTCAGCAGCTTGCGCATCGCCTCGAAGGCGTTGCCGGGGCGGCCGATGACCGAGAGCAGCATGGCGTGGCTGACCTTGAAGCGGGAGACCAGCGGCTCCGGGTCGGCCGCGATCAGCTTCTCGAAGGTCTCCTCGGACCAGGAGACGAAGCCGTCCGGGGCCTTCTTCCGGACCACCTTGCGCTTCTTCTTCGGGTCGTCACCGGCCTTGGCGACGGCCTTGTCGTTCTCGATCACGTGCTCGGGGGCCTGGGCCACCACCTGGCCGACGGTGTCGAACCCGGCCCGGCCGGCCCGGCCGGCGATCTGGTGGAACTCCCGGGCCCGGAGCATCCGGACCCGCTGGCCGTCGTACTTGGAGAGCGCGGTGAACAGCACCGTGCGGATCGGCACGTTGACGCCGACGCCGAGCGTGTCGGTGCCGCAGATCACCTTCAGCAGACCGGCCTGGGCGAGGCGCTCGACCAGGCGCCGGTACTTGGGCAGCATGCCCGCGTGGTGCACGCCGATGCCGTGCCGCACGTAGCGCGAGAGGTTGCGGCCGAACTTGGTGGTGAAACGGAAGCCGCCGATCAGGTCGGCGATGGCGTCCTTCTCCGCCTTGGAACACATGTTGATGCTCATCAACGACTGTGCCCGCTCGACGGCTTCCTTCTGGGTGAAGTGCACCACGTAGACCGGCGCCTGACCGGTCTTCAGCAGCTCCTCCAGGGTGTCGTGGATGTTGGTGCGGCGGTACTCGTAGAACAGCGGGACCGGGCGGGTGGCCGAGCGGACCACGGTGGTCGGGCGGCCGGTGCGGCGGGTCAGGTCCTCCTCGAAGCGACGGACGTCGCCGAGGGTGGCGGACATCAGCAGGAACTGCACCTGCGGCAGCTCCAGGATCGGGATCTGCCAGGCCCAGCCGCGGTCCGGCTCGGCGTAGAAGTGGAACTCGTCCATCACCACCTGGCCGATGTCGGCCCGGTCGCCGTCGCGCAGCGCGATGTTGGCCAGCACCTCGGCGGTGCAGCAGATGATCGGGGCGGTCGGGTTGACGCTGGCGTCACCCGTCATCATGCCGACCTGCTCGGTGCCGAAGACCTTCACCAGGTCGAAGAACTTCTCCGAGACCAGCGCCTTGATCGGCGCGGTGTAGAAGGTCCGCTTGCCCTCGGCCAGCGCGGCGAAGTGCGCACCGGCCGCCACCAGGCTCTTTCCGGAGCCGGTGGGGGTGGCGAGGATGACGTTGTTCCCCGAGACCAGCTCGATCAGCGCCTCCTCCTGGGCGGGGTAGAGCGTGATGCCGCGGTCCTGCGCCCATTCGGCGAAGGTCTCGTACAGCGCGTCGGGGGTGGCGGGCTTCGGCATCAGGTCCAGGAGGGTCACCGGGACATCTTGCCTGGTCGAGATCGTCTTGGGCAAAGGGGCGGGGGAGGGGATCGGAAGCGGATCAGGTGGGGGAATCCCGGCGGCGTCGGGCGCGTAATCCCCGGGTGCGAGTGGAAGAACTCCTAGCCTCAGCTCTCTACAGCGAGGAGCGGACGATGAGTCGAGTGGTACGCGCTGCCCTGTTCCAGACCTCCTGGGCGGGTGACCAGGAGGCGATGCTGGCGGTCCACGAGCAGGCGGCGCGGGACGCCGCCGCGCAGGGCGCGCAGGTCATCGGGTTCCAGGAGGTCTTCAACTCCCCCTACTTCTGCCAGGTCCAGGAGCCCGAGCACTACCGCTGGGCGGAGCCGGTGCCGGACGGCCCGACGGTGCGCCGGATGCAGGCGCTGGCCAAGGAGCTCGGCCTGGTGATCGTGGTGCCGGTGTACGAGGTGGAGCAGGCGGGCTTCTACTACAACACCGCCGCGGTGATCGACGCCGACGGGTCGTACCTCGGCAAGTACCGCAAGCACCACATCCCGCAGGTGAAGGGATTCTGGGAGAAGTACTACTTCAAGCCCGGGAACCTCGGCTGGCCGGTCTTCGACACCGCCGTCGGGAAGGTCGGGGTGTACATCTGCTACGACCGGCACTTCCCGGAGGGCTGGCGGGCGCTGGGCCTGGCCGGGGCGGAGATCGTCTACAACCCCTCGGCCACCAGCCGCGGGCTGTCGGCCTACCTCTGGCAGCTGGAGCAGCCGGCCGCCGCGGTGGCCAACGAGTACTTCGTGGCCGCGATCAACCGGGTCGGCACCGAGGAGTACGGCGACAACGACTTCTACGGCACCTCCTACTTCGTCGACCCGCGCGGGCAGTTCGTCGGTGACGTGGCGTCCGACAAGGACGAGGAGCTGGTGGTCCGCGACCTGGACATGGGGCTGATCGAGCAGGTCCGCCAGCAGTGGGCGTTCTACCGGGACCGCCGTCCGGACGCCTACGGCCCGCTGACGGAAGCCTGAGGGGGCGTCGGATGAGCAGGACGGTCATCCGCGGCGGCCTGGTGATCACCGCCGCCGAGGAGATGCACGCGGACGTCCTGGTGGAGGGCGAGCAGGTGGTGGCCCTGGCCGCCACCGGGAGCGACGCCGCCGACGCCTGGACGGCGGACCGGGTGATCGACGCCACCGGACTGTACGTGATCCCGGGCGGGGTGGACGCCCACACCCACATGCAGCTGCCGTTCGGCGGCACCGAGGCCAGCGACACCTTCGAGACCGGCACCCGGGCCGCCGCCTTCGGCGGCACCACCACCATCGTGGACTTCGCGGTGCAGTCGGTCGGCTCCTCGCTGCGGGCCGGGCTGGACGCCTGGCACGAGAAGGCGGCCGGGGTCTGCGCGATCGACTACTCCTTCCACATGATCCTGGGCGACGTCAACGACGCCAGCCTCAAGGAGATGGACCTGCTGGTGGACGAGGGCGTCACCTCGTTCAAGCTCTTCATGGCCTACCCCGGCGTCTTCTACAGCGACGACGGCCAGATCCTGCGGGCCATGCAGCGCGGCGCGGCCAACGGCGGGCTGATCATGATGCACGCCGAGAACGGCATCGCCATCGACGTGCTGGTGGAGCAGGCGCTGGCGGCCGGCCGGACCGACCCGCGCTACCACGGCGAGGTGCGGCGGGAGCTGCTGGAGGCCGAGGCCACCCACCGGGCGGTCAAGCTCTCGCAGGTGGCGGGCTCCCCGCTCTACGTGGTGCACGTCTCGGCCGCCTCGGCGGTGGCCGAGCTGGCGAAGGCCCGGGACGAGGGGCTGCCGGTCTTCGGCGAGACCTGCCCGCAGTACCTCTACCTCTCCACGGACAACCTGGCCGAACCGGGCTTCGAGGGCGCCAAGTACGTCTGCTCCACGCCGCTGCGCCCGCGCGAGCACCAGGCCGCGCTCTGGCGGGGCCTGCGCACCAACGATCTCCAGGTGGTCTCCACCGACCACTGCCCGTTCTGCTTCGTCGGGCAGAAGGAGCTCGGGCGCGGGGACTTCTCCAAGATCCCGAACGGGCTGCCGGGCGTGGAGAACCGGATGGACCTGCTGCACCAGGCGGTGCTGGACGGCCACCTGACGCGGCGTCGGTGGATCGAGATCGCCTGCGCCACCCCGGCCCGGATGTTCGGCCTCTACCCGCGCAAGGGCACCGTCGCCCCGGGGGCCGACGCCGACCTGGTGGTCTACGACCCGGCGGCCGAGCAGACGGTCTCGGCCGCCACCCACCACATGAACGTGGACTACTCGGCCTACGAGGGCCGCCGGCTCACCGGCCGGGCCCGCACCGTGCTCTCCCGGGGGACGGTCGTGGTGGACGACGGCGTGTACCTCGGGCGGCCCGGCCACGGCCGGTACCAGCCGCGCTCGACCTGTCAGTACCTCTAGAGGAGCGTGACCTTGGACATCGGACTCGTCCTGCAGACCGACCCGCCGGCCCGGCTCCTGGTGGAGCGGATGAAGCGGGCCGAGGCGGCCGGCTTCACCCACGGGTGGACCTTCGACTCGGTGGTGCTCTGGCAGGAGCCGTTCGTCATCTACAGCCGGATCCTGGCCGAGACCTCCCGCCTGACCGTCGGCCCGATGGTGACCAACCCGGGCACCCGGACCTGGGAGGTGACGGCCTCGCTGTTCGCCACCCTCAACTCGATGTACGGCAACCGCACCGTCTGCGGCATCGGGCGCGGCGACTCCGCGATGCGGGTGGCCGGCCGCCGGCCCGCCACCCTGGACCGGCTGTCGGCCGCGATGCACGCGATCAAGGAGCTCGCCGAGGGCCGGGAGGCCGAGGTGGACGGCAGCCCGCTGCGGATCCCCTGGGTCGAGGAGGGCGCCGAGCTGCCGGTCTGGATGGGTGCGTACGGGCCCAGGGCGCTGGACCTGGCGGGCCGTCAGGCGGACGGCTTCATCCTGCAGCTGGCCGATCCCTTCCTGACGGAGTGGATGGTCAAGGCGGTGCGCTCGGCAGCCGAGAAGGCGGGCCGGGACCCGGCGGGCATCACGGTCTGCGTGGCGGCGCCCGCCTACGTCACCGAGGACGACTCGCCGCAGGCGCTGGCCCACGCCCGCGAACAGTGCCGCTGGTTCGGCGGCATGGTCGGCAACCACGTGGCCGACCTGGTCGGGCGCTACGGCGAGCACTCGGGGCTGGTGCCCGACGAGCTCACCGACTACATCCGCGACCGCAAGGGCTACGACTACTCCCACCACGGCCGCGCGGACAACCCCGACACCGCCTTCGTCCCCGACGCCATCGTGGACCGCTTCTGCCTGATCGGCCCGCCCGAGGCGCACCTGGCCAAGCTCCGGCAGCTGCGCGAGCTCGGCGTCGACCAGTTCGCGGTCTACGCGATGCACGACGCGATCGAGGGGACCATCGACGCCTACGGCCGGGAGGTGATCCCCGCCCTCTGACCCGACCGGTTCCGGCCAACGGTGGCATGTGCCGCAGGAAAGGGACGGTGGTGCGTTTACGGCCTGATGGTGGACCGCCAAACGTTCGGGCCGGTCACCACGGCGACGGGTGGTGCGGACGGTGCTGGTGGGGCTCCGGTGCTGGTCCGGGGCGGGTGGTGAAGGTGTGTCAGCTTGGCCGGTACGGGACTCACCGTGGGGAAAGTGTGCGGGGAATGGTGTGACTGCGGGGACGAACTACCGAACGTTTCGTCGAGGGCCCGCAGCCCCCACACATCCCTTGGGAGGGATCATGCGCGACGAGATCATGTTCCAGGACGACGCGGCCGACCTGGACCTGGACCTGCGGATCTCCGAGGTCTCGGAGGGGACCCAGCAGTTCGGCCAGGGCACCTACACCTCGCCCAGCAGCTACGCGATCGGCACCCGCTGCCCGGTCTGTTGCTGAGTGACTGAGTGACGGACGCGGAGCGGGCCCCCGGCCCGCTCCGCGTCCGCGTGTACGGGGTGAACGGCAGCCAGGACGGGGACGGACGCGGTGCGAGCTGAGTGGGACATCTTCGAGGTGCGGGAGCCGGTGCTGGTGCGGACGGCGAGCACGCCGCGCGCCGAGGCCGAGGCCCGGATCGACCCGACGGCACCGCTGGCCGGGATACGGGAACTGGCCGGCCGGCCGCTGCTCCGGCAGGCGGTCGAAGTGGCCAGCGGAAGCCTGGAGTCGAGCCTGCGGCGGCTGGCGGAGGACGAGGGCGCCGCAGCGCTCGGCCGCAGACGCACGCTCAGCGCGGCCCGCACCCTCACCCGCTACGCCCGTCGCTCCGGCGGACGCCCGACCCCCTTCGGCCTGTTCGCCGGCGTCGGCCGGGCCCGCTTCGGCGAGGTGGCCAAGGCCGGCCCGGTCGGTCCGGGACGGGTCTCGGTCCGGGTGGACGGCGGCTGGCTGCACCGGCGGGTGCTGGACTGGCTGGCCGTGCCCGAGGTGCGCCGCCGGGTGGACGTGGTGCTGGACGACCTGGCCGTGCTCCGCGACGGCCGCCTCACCCGGGACGCCGAGGGCCGCGAGGTCTCCGTCCGGGACAACGCCGTGGTCGCCGCCGTGCGCGAGCGGGCGGGCGCCGCCCCGGTCGGCTACGCGGCGCTGCTGGCGCACCTGACGGAGCGTTTCCCCGCCGTCGGCGCCGAGCGGCTGGACGGACTGCTGGCCGGGCTGGTCCAGCACGGCTTCCTGCGGACCTCGCTCACCCCGCACCGGATCGACACGGCCCACCTGGACCGGATCGAGGCGGCGGTCGATGGCGCGGTGCCCGGCGCGGCCGAGGGCCTGCGGGCCGTCCGTCGCGCGGCCGCCGCGCACGAACGCGACCTGCCGGGGGAGGGCCGGGACTCCTGGCGGGCGCTGGTGGCGGCCGTCCGCGCCCTCGACCCGGCCGACCCGGCCGCCGACGAGCACCAACGGCCGCCCGTCCAGGTCGACCTGACCTTTCCCGGGGAGACGGTGCTGCCCGCCTCGGTGGGCGAGGAGGTGCGCCGCTACGCCGCCGCGGTCTGGGCGATGACCCCGGAGTGGGGCAGCCTGGCCCACCTGCGGGACTACCGCGACCGCTTCGTCGAGCGCTACGGCACCGCCTCGGCCGTCCCGCTGGCGGACCTGATCGACCCGCACCGGGGCCTGGGCCTGCCGCCCGAGTACACCGCCGAGGACCCGTACCCCCGCACCGGCCCCGGTGCCGAGGCCGACCGGCCGCGCCGGGCCGCGATCGCCGAACTCGTGCAGCAGGCCGTGCTGGAGGGCGGTGACCTGGTGCTCACCGACGCCGACGTGCGGCGGATCGGGCGGCTGGCCGAGCACGACCCGTCCGCCCGGCCGCCGCGCACCCTGGAGCTCTGCTTCCAGCTGCTCGCCGAGGGCACCGACGCCCTGGACCGGGGCGAGTACCTGCTGCTCGGCAGCCCACACATCGGCTCCTGGACGGCGGGCGCGACGGCCGGGCGCTTCGCCGAGGCCGCCGGGCTGACCGACTCGCTCGCCCGGCTGGTGGCCGAACCGGCGGACCAGGACGCGCTGTTGGCGCAGCTGGAGATCGCCCCGACCGACCCGCGCTCGCTCAACATCGTCCAGGTGCCGCGGCTGCTCCCGCACCGGATACCCGTCGGACTGCCGGACGACCGGACGGACCCGCACTGCCTGGACTGGCGCACCCTGCTGGTCGCCGCCGGGGCCGACGGCCTGCGGCTGCTGCACGGCCCGACGGGCCGTCAGGTGGTCCCCGTGCTGCCGCACATGCTGGCCCTGGACGCCCAGGCCCCGCCGGTGGCCCGCTTCCTGGTCGAGCTGGCCGCCGCCCGGCCCCGGGTCTGGACCGGCTGGGACTGGGCCGGGCTGGACACCCTGCCGTACCTGCCGGCCGTCCGCTACGGGCGGGTGCTGGTCTCCCCGGCCCGCTGGCTGGCCGGGCGGCGGCTGCGGGAGGCGGCCGGGACCGCCGGGACGGCCGCCTGGGAGGGCGAGCTGGGGGAGTGGCGGCGGCGGTACCGGGTGCCGGACCGGCTGCAGATCGCCCGCAACGACCAGATGTACCCCGTCGACCTGCGCGAACCCTGGGACCGGGAGCTGCTGCGCTCCGAACTGACCGCCGCCCAGCCGAGGTTCGTGCTGTACGAGGACCTGACGGCCGATCCGGCGCGGCTGGGGTGGAACTCCGGGCACGCCACCGAGATCGTGGTCCCGCTGGCCCGGGCCGGTGCGCCCGTCCCCCGTCCGCCGGCCGAGGAGCGGGCGCCGCTGCGGCGCGCGCCGAGCGCGGTGTTCCTGCCGGGGGAGGAGTGGCTGCACCTCAAGCTGTACGCCGAACCGGCCTCCCACGACGCGCTGTTGGCCGCGCACCTGCCCGCCCTGCTGGCCGAGGTGGAGGAGGACGTCGACCGCTGGTTCTTCCTGCGCTACCGCGACCCGCAGCCGCACCTGAGGCTGCGGCTGCACAGCGCCGACCCGGTGGCGCTGCACGGGCGGGTGCTGCCCGCGCTGGCGCGCGGCGTCCGGCGGCTGGTCGAGGCCGGGGCGGTGCGCACCGTCCTGCTCGACGGCTACCGGCCGGAGAGCGACCGGTACGGGGGCGAGGCGCTCCAGGAGGCGGTGGAGCGGCTCTTCCAGACGGACAGCCGCTCGGCGCTGGTGCAGCTCGGGGCCCGGCGGGCCGGCGCGGCGGCCGTGCCGGACGAAGTCCTGGCGGCCTTCGGGCACGGGCTGTTGCTCGCCTCCCTGGGGGACTGGGACTGGTGCTCCTGGGTCGACCACGCCTTCACCAAGGGCCCGGACCACGAGCTGTACCAGCGCCACCGGGCGCTGGCCGACGGGCTGCTGCGGCCGGGCGGCTTCGCGGAGGCCTGCGAGCGGTTGGGGATGCCGCAGCTGACGGCGGTGTGGGGCTCGGACGCGCCGCGCACCTACGGGGAGTCGATCCTCGCGGCCCCGACGGCCGACCGGGACGAGGCGCTGCACTCCCTGCTGCACATGCGGCACAACCGCCTGTTCGGTACCGACCCCGCGGCGGAGGCGCGCGGCTACGCGGTGCTGCGCGGTGCCGCGCGGACGGTACTGGGCCGTCGCCGTACGGGCGCGGGCGCGGGGTGAGGCGGACACGGGCCGTGTCCGCCGCGCGCTTCCGCGCCGCCCCGGCTGTGCCTGCGCCGCACCGCACGGCGGTTCCGTTCGGTTTTGCTCCGGATCCCAACTCCCTTGGAAGGAAAGCCCGATGACCACTCCTGACCGTGCCGATCTGCGCGAGCGGGCCGGGGCCGTGTCGGCGGCCGTGCTCGACCGGCTGGCCGATCCGGTGGCGACCGCCGCCGCGACCGCGATCCCGGACGAGGCGGCGGAGGGCGGACGGGGGGAGAACGTCTGGGCCGAGCTGACCCTGGGGAGCGGGAGCCCCGGGCTGGCCATCGCGTTCAGCGGCGGGGCCTGGCCGGCCGAGGCGCGCGCTGCCCGGGCGCACGCGTACCTGGGGCAGGCGACCAGGGCGGTCGCGGAGGGCGGCACGGTGGCCAGCGGGATCTTCAAGGGGCCGGGAGCGCTGGCCTTCGCGGTGCTGCTGGCGCACCGGGCCACCGGAGGCTACGTCTCCGCACTGCACCGACTCGACGACTACCAGCGGGAGTTGGTCCGCACCGCGCTGCCCGCCGTGACCGACGCCCCGCTCACCACCATCGGCCACTACGAGGTGGTCCGCGGCATGACCGGGGTCGGCCGGTACCTGCTGGCTAGGGCGGAGGTCTGCGGGCCGGAGCTGGAGGCGGTGCTCGGCTACCTGATCGGGCTCTCCCTCGGCGAGGTGGAGCACCGAGGCCACCGGGTGCCGCGCTGGTGGTCGCTGGACGCGCCCCGGACCGGCTCCGAGGCCGAGTTCCCCGACGGTCACCTCAACCTCGGCATCTCGCACGGCGTGGCCGGCCCGCTCGCGCTGCTCGCACTGGCCTGGCGGCAGGGCGTGCGGCTGCCCGGCCAGGCGGAGGCGATCGAGGCGGACGCCGCGCTGCTCGCCCGATGGGCGGTCCGCGACGCCCGGGGGCCGTACTGGCCGCCGCACCTGACGCTGCGCCAGTACCTGGCCGGCCCCGAGGCCTTCGACGCCCCGCCCGGCTGGCCGTCCTGGTGTTACGGCGCCCCGGGCGTCTCCCGCGCCGTCCAGCTCGCCGGCCTGGCCCTCGACCGCCCGGAATGGACCGGCCTGGCCCGCCGCTCGGTGGAGCGCCTGCTCACCACACCCCTGGACACCTGGGGCCTGCACGACCACGCCCTCTGCCACGGCTGGGCCGGAGCCCTGCACCAACTCGGCCGGCTGAACGAGGAGTTCGGCGAGGAGCGGATCGAACGCGTCCGCGACCAGCTGGCCGCCCGCCTGGTCTCCTCCTTCGACCCCGCCCTCCCCTTCGGCTACCGCTTCACCATGACCAAGGCCGACTACGGCAGCGACGTCTCCGGCTACCTGGACGGCGCGGCCGGCGTCGCCCTCGCCCTGGACTCCTACGCCACCCGGGGCACGGACTCGGGCTGGGACATGCCGCTGCTGCTCTCTTGACCCGATCGGATGAACAATCGGTTCCGATGCGAAGGACACGCTTCCTATAGCGCGCGGAGTAGCCAACTTCCGCCCTAGCGTGCCGATATGGCAGATGATTACCCCGTCAGGCACGAGACCCGCCTCGCCCTCGTCCTCAACGGTGGGGTCAGCCTCGCCGTTTGGATGGGAGGAGTTGTTCACGAGCTGGATCTGCTTCGGCATGCAACCAGCGGTGCCAGCGAGGACACCGTCCGGCCGGAAGACCAGCCGGTGTTCCGGATCTGGAAGCGGCTTGCGGCGGCGGCTCGGACGCGTGTGGTCATCGATGTGGTGGCTGGCTCCTCGGCAGGGGGGATCAACGGGATGATGCTGGCCACCGCGCTCGGCCGGGGGGCCCGCCTGCCGTACCTGCGCGAGGTCTGGGACGAGTCGGCATCCCTCGGTAAGTTGCTGGAGCCTCGGTCGGGCAACAGTGTGCTCAGTGGCGAGGCCTTCCAGTCCAAGCTGACCGAGGCGGTCAACAGGATCGGCCTTGGCGCGGACTGCACCCAGACCCCTGTCACCCTGTACCTGCCGGCCACCTCCGTGGACGGCCGCCCACGGTCGTACCTGGACGGGTTCGGCAACCAGTTCGAGGTGCACGATCACCGGCGGCTCTACTGCTTCCGGCACGATGTCAAGGCTGTCGACTACGTGCAGCAGAGGGACGGCAGTTGGAAGTTCGTCAACGCCGAGCGGGCGGACTTCCGAACCGACAAGGACATGGCCTTGGTGCAGGCCGCACGGGCGAGCGGCAGCTTTCCGGGGGCCTTCCCGCCCGTGAGCGAGTACCCGCTGATGGATTTCCGGTTGCAGCCGCGCGCGTCCCTGGACGACCCCGCAAGCGATGTGATGGATGCCGGGGTGCTCAACAACGCCCCCTTCAGCCCGGTGCTGGAGACGATCTCCCAGCGGACCTTCGAGAATCCGGTGCGCCGGGTTGTGGTCTACGTCGTCCCTTCGTCGGGCCTGCGTGAGCGGCACGACGACGAGGAGCCGCCTCGGGAAGACAAGTGGTTCCGGACGGCGCTCAGCGCGGCACGATATCCGCAGGAGGTGGACTTCCGGACCAGTACCGAGGAGTTGTGCAACCGTCTTGCCAACAGCACCAGGGACATTCAGCTCGACCTCCTCGACCGTGTCGGGAAGGATGACGTCCTCGCCAAGGAGCTTGATCTGATTGCGGACAAGCTCTTGGGCGAGTACCGCCGCAACCGCGCCAGGGCCGTCCTCTTCGAGGTGCGAAGGCAGCTCGCGGACGAGCGGGCGGAGGTCTCGTTGGTAGTCACTCCGGAAGCGGATGCCGCCCAGCTCGACCGGATCATCGACCGGGCACCGGTGCCGCGCGGTGCGTCCAGGCCAGCAGTGGATCCTGAGGCCGGGATCCCGGCCCCGAACTGGGTGCCCTCTAAGGACTCGGTGTCGATCTTCCGCCCGTTCGACAACCAGTGGCGCTGGGGTCTGGTTACGGCCGAGCGTGTCCTGCAGTACCTCAGCGTTCAGCTGCACCTCCGGCTCAACGAGATCGACGAGCGCAAGGATTCCGAGCAGCACGCCGGGGCCCTGGAAAGCCTGGCCACGGGAGCTCGGCAGGTGACGGACCGTTTGCGCAAGCTGATGGCGATTCAGCGTGCCTACCTCACCGAGTTGCGTCGGCGGAGTTCGGACCGGGAGCTCTCGGACGAGGAGACGGCGGATCTGATCCATGCGGTCTTCGAGGACCTGGACGTCCCGGACCAGCTGCTCAATCTGATCCGTCTGGCGGCCATCGATTACACGAAGGCCTTGTCCTTGGCTGGACTGCCGAGCCGGCAAACTCCGGAGAAGACCGTCGCGACCTGCCTGGCGATCGAGGTGGTCACTCGGGCCTATGCTCCCCCGTGGAAGCTGCTCGACCCGCTTATGCCCGAGTTCGAGTTCCTCCGGCTCGGGCCGGACAAGATGAGTCGGCTCTTCAACGAACAGCAGTACGCCGGGCTCGGTGACCGCAAGCTCTACGGAATCCGGTTCCAGCACTTCGCAGCCTTCTTCAACGGAAAGTGGCGCCACAACGACTTCGCCTGGGGGCGGCTGGACGCGGCTCACCATCTGCTGCATCTCTTCCTGCGCACCGAGGACGAGGAGTTCCGCCAACTGGAGCGGGAGCTGCATGAGGCCGTCCTGCTCGCCGAGGCGCCTGCCGGGGCGGAGCCGCGTCAGTGGATGCTGGACCATCTGACCCAGTTGCGAGGGCAGGCCGACAACACCCTTCTGCACAAGGCTACTTCCAACGAGAGCGGACTCAAGGTGGTCGAGCAGCTCGGCGACTCTGTGCTCGACCTGTTGGGCCTCAAAGGTGGATGGAAGAGGTTCATCGCTCGCAGTTTCGTCGCCCTCGCGTTTGTGTTCTATAGCACTGGGCAAGCGGTGACGCCCGTGCGCGCGGCACGACGGGCATTGCTGCTCATGTTCGGCTTGGCTCTGCTTGTGGGTGGCGGGTTCATCTGGGCGCTGTTCGTGACCCTGTTCGTGCTGGTGCGCCGTTCTTGATAGGCGGCCGGGCACAGCGGGCCGGTGAACGCAATCGAACGTGATGGAGTGCGTTCGCCTGTGTTGACCGTCACATGACCGCCTCGGGACGATACCGCCCAAATGCTCCAGGGAGAGGTGTGTTCATCGTGACGGATAGTCAGCAGTCCAGGGCCGTCGTGCTGCGGGAGTTGCACAAGGACGGCGTGCTGGTGCTGCCGAACGCCTGGGACGCCGGAAGTGCGGCGTTGATCGCGCGGGCGGGGGTCAAGGCGATCGCCACCACCAGCGGCGGGGTGTCGTGGTCGCAGGGGAAGCCGGACCAGCAGGCGCTGAGCCGGGACGAGATGGTGGAGCAGGTGCGCCGGATCGCGGCGGCGGTGGAGCTGCCGGTGACGGCGGACGTCGAGGGTGGGTACGGGCCCGCGCCGGAGGACGTGGCGGCCACCGTGGAGGCGGTGATCGCGGCCGGTGCGGTCGGGATCAACCTGGAGGACTCCAAGCCGGATTTCACGCTGTTCTCCGCCGAGGAGCAGGCCGAGCGGATCCGGGCGGCCCGCGCGGCGGCCGAGCGGGCCGGGCTGCCGGAGCTGGTGGTGAACCTGCGCACCGACGTGTTCCTGTTCGGGATCGGTGAGGAGGCGGGCCGCGCGGACGACGTGCTGGCTCGGGCCGCCGTCTACGCCGAGGCCGGGGCGGACGGCCTCTTCGTACCGGGGCTGCTGGACCTCGCGGTGATCGCGGAGCTGGTCGAGGGCCAGCCGCTCCCGGTCAACGTGATGGCCGGGCCGGGGGCGCCGACGGTGGCCGAGTTCGAGGCCGCCGGGGTCCGCCGGGTGAGCGTGGGCACCGCCGTGGCGCAGGCCGCGTACACGCTGGCGCAGCGCGCGGCCGAGGAGCTGGTGACCCACGGCAGCTACAACGAGCTGGCCGGGGCGCTGGACTTCGGCACGGTGAACGGCGCCTTCAGCCGCTGACCCGGCTGACGGCCGGCCGGCCGGCGGCCCGGTGGACGACCGGGTTGGATGACCGGGTTGATCGGCAGGGTTGATCGGCCGGGCCGGTCAACCCTGTCGGTCAATCGCCGACTCCGCTGCAATGACCGGAAGTTGAGGCGGGTGGGTGGCCAGGGAGCCGCCCGCCCGCGCACCACATCCGAGCACAGCCGGCAGGGAGCGAGGACGAGCCAGTGACCACCACGGCCGAGAGCGGCACGACGAAACCGGCACCACCCCCACCGGGGGTGTTCGCCACGCTGCGGCAGACGCCGGTCTCCGTCCGGTACCTGCTGGGCGGTGTCCTGATCAACCAGATGGGCGCCTTCGTCCAGACCTTCCTGGTGCTCTACCTGACGGCCCGTGGGCTGTCGGTCGGGCACGCCGGACTGGCCCTGACCGCCTACAGCGTCGGAGCGGTGCTCGGCACCATCCTGGGCGGCGAACTGGTCCAGCGGTACGGCCCCAGGGCCACCATCACCGGGGCGATGGCCACCTCGGCGGTGATCCTGGTGCTGATCCCGACCCTCAGCGGTGCGGGCCGGTTCCCGCTGCTGCTGGTGGCCGTGGCGCTGGCCGGCCTGGCCACCCAGAGCTACCGCCCGGCGGCCTCGGTGCTGCTGAGCGACCTGATCCCGGCCGAGCACCGGGTGATGGGCTTCTCGATGATGCGGATCGCCCTGAACGGCGGCGCCGCGCTCAGCCCGCTGATCGCGGCCGGGCTGATCCTGCTCGACTGGGACCTGCTGTTCTACCTGGACGCGGCCACCGCACTGGTCTACGCGCTGCTCGCGCTCACCCTGCTGCCGAAGGTGGCGGCGCCGGTGGACGAGGACGAGGAGGAGAAGGGGCCGAAGGGCGGCTACGGGACGCTGCTGCGCGACCGCAAGTACCTGGCCTTCCTCGCCTCGGTGCTGCTGGGCTCGGTGATCTACGTCCAGTACACGGTGGCGCTGCCGCTGAAGATCAGCTCCGAGGGGCACCCGACCGCGCTCTACAGCACGGTGCTGACCGCCTCCTCGGTGATCCTGATCAGCTGCGAGCTCAAGCTCACCAGCTACGTGAAGCGCTGGCCGCCGTACCTGGCGGGCGGCGTCGGCACCGCGCTGATGGCCCTCGGGGTGGCCGGGTACGGCCTGCCGTTCGGCTCCGCGGTGACGATCGTGCTCTGCACGGTGGTGTTCGTGTTCGGCGTGATGATCAGCGGGCCGACGATGTTCGCCCACCCGGCCACCTACCCGGCGGCGGTGAAGGCCCGTTACATCGCGGCGCACCAGGCCGGGTTCGGGGTCGGGCTGGCGCTCGGCCCGACCCTGGGGGTGCTCGCCTGGAGCACGCTCGGGAACGGGATCTGGTGGGTCTGCGGGGTCGTCGGCCTGGTGGCCGCGCTCTGCGCCCACCTGGGCATGCGGGGGGCGAACGCCGCCTGACGCACCGACACACGGGGGAGTGGACCGCGGGGAGACACCCGGCGGTCCACTCCCCCGTCTGCGTACTTCCTCCTTGATCAGGACGAGGGAAGGGGATGGGCACATGGGGAGACCCGAGAGACCGGTGGACGCCTCGGGCGGAGCGGTGGCGGAGTTCGCCGACCGGCTCCGCCGTCTGCGTACCGAGGCGGGCAGCCCGACCTACCGGGACATGGCGCGCACCGCCATGTACTCCGCCTCGGTGCTCTCCAGCGCGGCGAACGGACACCGCCTGCCCACCCTCCAGGTCGCGCTGGCCTACGTCGCCGCCTGCGGCGGCGAGCGGGAGGAGTGGCGGCGGCGCTGGCTGGAGGCCGCGGCGCGGGGCGGCGTGCCGGTGATCGGCAGCCGGCCGGCGGCACCCGCCGACGCGGTGCAGGAGGAGCCCGGCGCCTCCGGGTTGACCTCGTGGATGAACGGCCGGGCGCCCGGGCGGGAGCGTACCGACCTGCCCGGAACGGGCGCGGACGAGGCCGCAGGCGCGAGCCCGTACGTGCTGCCGGTGGCCCCGGACCACGCGGCGCCGCCCGGCGGCCCGTCCGTGCCCGTCCAACTACCGCTCCGCCCGCACGGGTTGGTCGGTCGCGAGGCCGAGCTCGGACGGCTCGGCGGCCCCGGCGGGAGCCCGGTGGTGATCAGCGGGCCGGTCGGGGTCGGCAAGAGCGGGCTGGCGCTGCGGCACGCGCACGACCTGGCCCCCGCCATGGTGGACGGTCAGCTCTACGCCGACCTCGGGCCGCTGGCCGAGCAGGACTACGACCTGTCCGGACTGCTCGGCTCCTTCCTGGCCGCGCTCGGCGTCGAGTGGCCGCGGGTCCCCGTGGCGGCCGACCAACGCGCGGCGCTCTACCGCTCGTTGATCGCCCGCCGCCGGGTGCTGGTGCTGCTGGAGAACGTGCACTGCGAGCGCCAGGTGCGGCCGCTGCTCACCGACAGCGCGACCAGCACCACCCTGGTCGTCAGCCGCTCCGCCCTGCTCGGCCTGCGCGACGTCCGGCGGCTGCGACTGGACCCGCTGGACCGCGCCGAGTCGCTGCGCCTGATCGCCGCCGTGCTGCCGGAGCGGGCCGGGGCCGATCCGATCGCCGCCGACCGGCTGGCGGAGCTCTGCGGCGACCTCCCGCTGGCCCTGGACATCGCCACCCGCAAACTGCTGCCCCGCCCCGAGCTGCCGCTGCGCTGGGCGGTGGCACGACTGGCCGAACCGGCCGCGCTGCTGGACTGGTTGGCCGTCGGGGACCTCTCCATGCGGGAGTCGCTCAACTCCGCCCACCTCGCCCTCGGCACCGCCGCGGCCGAACTGCTCGACCGCCTGGCCCGGATCCCGGTGCGCGAACTCTGGGCCCAGGAGCCGCTGCTGGCGGAGCACGAGGAGCCGGTGCAGGAGCTGGTGGAGGCCGGCGTGCTCCGGCACGGCGAACGCCCCGGCGGCCACCGGCTCGACCCGCTGGTCCGCGCCTTCGTCCTGGACCGCGACCCGGCGCACAACCTGCTGCCCCGCCGCACCCGCCCCTTCCCGCAGATCCGCCCGGCGTCGGGTTAGGCCCTCTCTTCCGGATCGTCGAGCCTCAGGAACCACCACCTTCATGAGCTGCCTGTCCGAGTCGTCCTCTAGGGTGCGCAACGGCGTGTCCGACTGGTCGGCAGGAAGGCAAGGGGATGACGGAGGCGTGGGATCGACTTCGGGCGATCATGGGGGAGCCGCTCTACGTCCCGGCCCGGGTTCCGTGGGAGCTGGCACCCGTTGAGATGGGTGTCCAACTTCCCTCGGATTACCGAGCGTTCATCGACCTGTACGGCGGGGTGGTGCTGAATGGCGAGTGGGGTGTGGACACCCCGACAGCGGAATCGCACGGCATCGAACCGAGTGGTCTGGCCTGGTGGCGCTACGACACCGATATCAGCTTTCGCGATCAGGTCGAGGGCGAGGAACACCGGTGGGGGCAACCGGGCCCCACGCCGATCTTCCCGGACCCGGGCGGCCTGCTGCCCTGGGGCTGGAACAGCAACCACGACCAGTGCTGTTGGCGGACGATCGGACCGGATCCCGACAAGTGGCCGGTGACGGTGTTCTTCGAGGACCGGCTCGATCACTTCGGCGGTGGCTTCGCGGACTTCCTGGTGACCGTGCTGACGGGTGGGTACGCCGCCGAGGCGGAACTCCTGGTGCGTGCGGACCCCGCGGTGTGGGGCCCCGCAACGCCCCGGCCGCTCTGGTCGCCCCGCCGTGACTGGACCGGCAGGGATTGGGGCGCCGAGTGGGGCGCCACCGGATTCACGGCGTCCGGGTCGACGGAGATGCCCTGGGCCGGCAGCCCCAGGGGCTGAGGGTGGTGCGGCGCCTTCGCAGGTGGGTGCGGATGCGAGCCATGACGTTCTCGGACTCCGGCGCGTCGCGATCCAACGATCCGGTGATCTGAAAGAAACGGTTCAGTGGCCGTACTACGCTGGCTCGCATCTGACGGATCGTCATGTCGCTCTTGGTGAAGGCCTTCTGTGCCCGGAGCGCCGCGACGACGGAACGGGCGGGAGGGGCCGGTCATGGTGTGGTCTGGGAAGTCGGTGCGGAAGGGCTCGCCGCGGGGGGTGCTGGGGCTGGTGCTCCTGGTCGCGCTGAGCGGCTGTGCGGGGAGCACCGGCGGGTCCGCGCAGGCCGAACCCACGAAACCGGCGCTGGACGTCTGCGCGTTGGCGACGAAGGAGGAGGTCGGGGCGCTCCTCGGGCAGGTGGTCGAGGGGCAGCGGGACGACACTCCCTTGCCCAGCCTCACGCAGTGCAGCTACCGGTATGCTGCCAAGGGCCGGTTCGTCATCGTCAACCTGCTGCCCTACGAGGTCAGCCAGGCCACCAAGCCCGGGACGCCGGTGCCCGGCGTGGGTGACCTGGCCCTGTACGACCAGGCCAAGATCGGTGCCCACCTGTACGTGCGTAAGGGCTCGGTGAACTTCGCCGTCAACTACGCCTTCGACCCGCTCGCCGACAAGGGGGTGCCCGACGAGAGCTCCGCCCGGATCCGCACCGGCCTCGTCACGCTGGCCACCGCGATCGCGTCGAGGCTCTGAGCGGGCACCAGGCGCCGCCGGCCGATCAACTCCCGCTCCGGCGGGGTTGATCGGCGCTCCCGGACAAGGCTGCCGACCAATTCCGCCCCTCGCTTCACTCGTCCCAACGAACCGCCCGGACACCGGACGGCGGTTCACCCCAACCGCTTCCCCACGGGCGGCGGGACGAGCAGTGAGGTGGTGACAGAGCATGACCGACCACGAGGTCGAGGTGCTGGCGATCGGCGCCGGGCCCTCCAACCTGGCACTGGCCGTGGCGATCGAGGAGTCCGGCTCGGCCGGGCTGGCCTCCGGCACCCTCATCCTGGAGCAGCACCCGGACGTGAAGTGGCAGCGCAACCTGCTGCTGCCGTTCGCCCGCAGCCAGGTCTCCTTCCTCAAGGACCTGGTCACCCTCCGCAACCCGCAGAGCCGCTTCTCCTTCCTGGCCTTCCTCCACCAGCAGGGCCGGCTGGACGAGTTCGTCAACCTCGGCACCTTCAACCCCTACCGCCGCGAACTCTCCGACTACCTGGAGTGGGTGGCGAACTCCCTGGACCACGTCCGGGTGCGGCACAACGCCGCGGCCACCTCCGTCGCGCCGCGCCTGGCCGACGACGGCACCGTGGCCGGCTGGCGGGTCACGCTGGCCGACGGCGACACGGTGGACGCCCGTGACCTGGTGGTCGGCACCGGCCGGGACGCCCACGTGCCCGAGGTCTTCGCCGGCCTGCCGGCCGACCGGGTGATCCACAGCTCCCAGTACGCCACCCGGATAGCCCGCCACCCGGTGGACCGGCCGGCCAGGGTGGTGGTGATAGGCGCCGCGCAGAGCGCCGCGGAGATGTTCGTCGCGGTCCACGACGACCTGCCGCTGAGCACCCCGACCCTGGTGCACCGCTCGATCGGCCTGATGAACTACCAGACCAGCAAGTTCGTCAACGAGCTCTTCTTCCCGTCCTTCGTCGACGAGTTCCACGACACCGACCCGGGGGCCAGGAAGCAGATCCTGGACGAGCTGCGGCTGACCAACTACGCGGGCCTGGCCGCGCCCTTCCTCGACGACACCTACGCGATGCTCTACCGCCAGAAGCTCGACGGCACCCCGCGCTCCGCCGTCCGCCCGATGACCGAGGTGGTGGCCGCCCGCGAGGAGGACGGCGAGGTGGTGCTGGAGCTGCGCGACCGCCGCACCGGCAAGGTCGAGCCGCTCCGCTGCGACCTGGTGCTGCTCGGCACCGGCTACGACCAGCGGATGCCCGCGATGGTCCGTCAGCTGGCCGGACGGCTCGGCGTCGAGGAGGTCGAGGTCAACCGCCGCTACCGGGTGGAGCTCGGCACCGGCGCCGGACGCGGCGGCCTCTACCTCCAGGGCTTCAACGAGGCCACCCACGGGATCTCGGACTCGCTGCTCAGCGTGCTGGCCCAGCGCTCCCACGAGATCACCACCGACCTGCTCGACCGGCGCAGCGTCGCCGCCACGATCGGAGGCAACTGATGGAGCCGGAGATCCGCAGACTGGACCGGGCCAACCTGACCCCGGCCTACGGCATCGAGGGCGAGCGGCTCAAGCCCTGGGCCCCGCTCAACTCCCCGTTCGAGGGCGCCTGGTGCGTGGTCAGAGCGGGCGGCGCCTCCGATCCGCACAGCCACCACGAGTACGAGATCTTCATCGCGCTCAGCGGCGACGGCGCCCTGGAGGTGGACGGGGCGGAGCGCGAGTTCAAGGCGGGCGACATCGTCCACCTGCCGCCGGGCTCCACCCACCGGGTGGTCAACCGCTCGGACGCCGACTTCGAGTACTACGGCATCTGGTGGGACGCCCCGATGGCGGCCGACTTCCTGGCCCGTCACCTGGGAGCCGCGGCAGGGGCGGACGCCGGGGCGGGGGCGGCGTCGTGACGGCCGGTCAGCGGCGCGGCCGGATCGCCGTGGTCTCGCCCGCGCCGACCGCCAACGGCGACCTGCACCTCGGCCACCTGGCCGGGCCCTTCCTGGCCGCCGACGTCTTCACCCGCCATCAGCGGGCCGCCGGCCGCGAGGCCGTGCTCGGCACCGGCGCCCAGGACACCTCCACCTTCGTGGTCACCACCGCCCGCCGCCTGGGCACCGAGCCCGAGCACCTGGTGGCCGACTCCACCGCCAGGATCGAGGCCACCCTGGCCGCCCTGGGCATCGCGGTGGACGGCTTCAGCCGGGACGAGGAGCGCTTCACCAAACTGGTGCTGGACTTCCACGGCCGCCTGCACGCCGCCGGGAAGCTGGAGTTGAAGCCGGTGCGCTTCCCCTACCGGCCGAGCACCGGCGAGTACCTGGTCGACGGCTTCGTGAAGGGCGGCTGCCCGGTCTGCCTCACCGAGGGCTGCGCCGGGCTCTGCGAGAGCTGCGGCCACCCGCTGGCCGCCGGGGACCTGATCGACCCGCGCTCCACCGAGGACCCGCAGGAGGAGCTGGAGCTGCGCGAACTCCCGGTGCTGGTGCTGCCGTTGGAGCAGTACCGGGAGCGGCTGCGGGAGTACTTCGAGCGGACCGGCGCCGCCCTGCGCCCGCACATGGCGCAGGCCGTCCGGGAGATGCTGGCCGCCCCGCTGCCGGACTTCCCGGTGACCTATCCGGGGGCCTGGGGCATCCCCGCGCCGTTCCCCGAGGTGCCCGGTCAGGTGATCAACCCGAACGCGGAGACCATGGCCTGGTCGATGTACACCACCGCGCTCGGCGCCGAGCGGCGAGGCGAAGTGCTGCAGGCCGACGACCAGTTGTGGTGGCCGGAGGCGGAGACGGAGGTGGTCTACTTCCTCGGCTTCGACAACACCTTCCCGTTCGCCGTCGCGGGCGTGGCCATGCTGATGGCGCTGGAGGGCCGCTACGCGCTGCCCGCGCGCTTCGTCACCAACGAGTTCTACGAGCTGGACCACCAGAAGTTCTCCACCAGCCGGGGCCACCTGGTCTGGGGGCAGGAGCTGGCCGACCGGCTGCCCCGGGACGTCGGCCGCTACCACCTGGCCGCCACCAGCCCCGAGTACCAGCGCACCAACTTCGGCTGGGAGCAGCTGGCCGCCGTCACCGGTGCCCGTCTGGTCGCGCCGTGGAACCGGATCGTCGAGAAGGACGCCGCGCTCGCCGGGCGCACCCTGCCGGTCTCGGCGGCCTCGCGCCGGGCAGCCGACCGGATCACCGCCCGGTTCGCCGCCGCGTACGACACCGAGGGCTTCAGCCTCAACCGGGCGGCCGAGACCCTGGCCGAGCAGCTCGGCCGGCTGGACCGCTGGGAGGTGACGGAGCGGCGGGCGGGCGACTTCGCGCACCAGGTGCGCACGGTGCTGCGCTGCGCGGCGCCGGTCCTGGTGGACCTGGCGGCGGAGGCGGTGGCGGGCGGGGCACTGGACTCCCTGGCCGTCGGCGGGCCGGACACCACCACCGAGGTGACGGTCCGTCCGCTGCCGCGGATCCCGGTCGGGGGCGACTGAGGTGGCGGCCGAGAGCCGCCGGGTGCTGGTGGTCGGCGCCGGGGTGACCGGCCTGCTGACCGCGGTGCGGTGCTCCCTGGCCGGCCACCGGGTCACCGTCATCGACCGGGGCGCCATCCCCAACCCCGGCTCCACCTCCTTCGACCAGCACCGGGCCGTCCGCGCGCTGGACCCGGCCGATCCGGCGGCCTCCCGGCGCACCGCCGTCGCCCACCGGCGCTGGCTGGCCCTGGAGGCGATGCTGGGCACCCGGTTCTACCGCCGGGTGGGGATGGTCACGGCCTGGCCGGCGGAGGAGGCGGAGCAGGTCGCGGCGGTCGCCGCGGAGGCCGGGCTGCCGGTCAGCCTGCTGGAGCCCGGGCAGCTGCCGCACGTCCGCTTCCCCGAGGGGACGGTGGGCGTGCGGGAGCACCACGGCGGGGTGCTGCTGGCCGACCACGCGCTCCAGGCGGTGGCCCGCTGGCTGGCCGCCCGTCCGGGCGTCACCCTGATGCCCTGGCAGGAGGTCAAGGCCGTCGACCCGCGGACCGGGGAGGTGCACCTGCCCGACGCCCGCACCCTGACCGGGGACCTGACCCTGATCGCCACCGGCCCGTGGTCCAAGGACCTGGTCGACCTGCCGATGCTGCTGCACCGTCAGACCCTGGTCTACCTCAAGCCGCCCGAGGAGCTCGCGGCGGCCTGGGAGCGCACCCCCGGCGTCGGGAGGATCGGCAGCGAGGGCCTGGCCTGGCTGCTGCCGCCCGGCGACGGGACGCTGCTCAAGGTCAGCTCGGCGGCCGTCTGCCGGGAGGCCGAGCTGGCCACCGAGGGCACCCCGGAGGAGGAAGTCCGGTGGGCCGAGCAGGTGTTGGCCGAGCCGATCCTCACCGAACCCGACCGCTACCAGGTGCTGGCGGTCAAGCGCTGCCACTACCTGGTGGACGCCGGCACCGGCGCCGCCCACCTGGTCCGGATCGGCCCCGGCACCTGGGCCAGGACGGCCAGCGGGGGCGACGGCTTCCGCACCGCCCCCCTGGTCGCCGACCGGATCGTGGCGGCGCTGGAGGAGCCCGAATCCCACGAGAGCCCATCCCCGCACCGAGAGGAGACGCCATGAGCGGTGACGAGGACCGCGTGCTGCTGGTGATCGGCAGCGGTCTGCGGTACTACCGCGAGTACCTGATCGAATCGGCCGCCCGCCGGGCCGCCGAACTCGGCCTGAAACTGGTGCTGGTGAACAACCTGCACCCGACCTGGCAGACCCCGTACTTCGACGAGATCACCGTGGTCAACGTCTTCGACCACGGGCAACTCAAGGCCGCCGCACGGGAGATCGCCGCACGGCGGAGGGTGGAGGGCATCCTCTGCTACGACGAGCCGCTGGTGATGCCCACCGCCGAACTGGCCGCCGAGTTCGGCCTGCCCGGCCTCGGCCTGGCCGGGGTGGTCGGCTGCCGCGACAAGCACACCACCCGCACCCTGCTGACCGCGGCCGGACTCCCGCAGCCCGGCTTCGAGCTGGTCGACACCCCGGAGGCGGCCCGGGCCGCCGCGGCCGCCATCGGCTACCCCGTGGTGGTCAAACCGCGCGCGCTCGGCGCCTCGATGGGCGTCGTCCTGGCGCCGGACGAGGGCCGGTTGGACGAGGCGTACCTGGTCGCCGCCAACGCCGGGATGGTCGGCGACGAGCCGTACCGGGGCGGGGCGATGGTCGAGGGCTACGCCGGCGGGCCGGAGATCAGCGTGGACGGCGTGGTGCAGCGCGGCGAGTACCGCGCGGTGGTGGTCGCCCGCAAGCGGACCGGGCTGCACCCGTACTTCGAGGAGCTCGGCCACCTGGTGGACGCGGACGACCCGCTGCTCCAGGACCAGGTGCTGCTGGACGTGCTGGCCAAGACCCACCAGGTGCTGGGGGTGGAGGACGGCATGACCCACGCCGAGCTCAAGCTCACCCCGTACGGCCCGGTGGTGATCGAGGTCAACGGCCGGCTCGGCGGGGACCTGATCCCCTACCTGGGCAGGCTGGCCACCGGGATCGACCCGGGCGAGGTGCTGGTGGAGACCGCCCTCGGGGTGCGCTCCGACCTGACCCCGCGTCACCGGGGCGTGGCGGGCATCCGCTTCGGCTACCCGGCCGAGGACTGCACGGTGCGGGAGGTGCGGATGCCGGGCGCGCTGCCGGGGCTGGCCGGCGCCGAGCCGATGGTCTCCCCGGGCACCGAGCTGCGGCTGCCGCCCGGCGGCTACCTGGCCCGGTACTCCTTCGTGGTCTGCACGGCGGACGGCCCCGAGGAGTGCGAGGAGCGGCTGGAGGCCGCCCTGGCCGCCGTGGAGCTGGACGCCGAGCCGCTGGCCCGGAAGGGGATCGACGCGGTGCTGGAGATGCCGGCCGGCCTGCTGGACACCGACGCGGTGGAGGCGCGGTCATGAGGATCGACTACGACGGACGGCAGTTCCGCAAGCTGGAGTCCGCGGACGGGGTGGTGGCCCGCTACCACCAGGAGGACGACCTGGTCTGGGCCGACTTCGCCGGCGGCCCGGTCCGCCGGGGCAACGTGGCCGGGGTCTGCGGGCCGGACGGCGTCCTGGAGCTGGCCTACACGATGGTGCTGGACGACGGCGAGGTGATCGCCGGACGGACCGTCAACACCCCCTACACCGGCCCGGGCGGGGACCTGCTGATCCGCGAGGAGTGGGAGCGCTACGGCCCGCACGCGCAGAGCGGCACCTCCTTCCTGACCGAGGTCACCGGCGCCGGCGGGAACCCGGGCGGAGCGGACGGGGGCGAGGACGATGCCTGACTGGGAGGCACTGCGGGCCCGGGTGGACGGAGCGGTCCGGCTGCCCGGCGAGGAGGGCTTCGAGGAGCGCAGCTCCGCCTTCAACCGCCGCTACGCCGAGGTGGTCCCCGCCGGGGTGCTCTCGGTCGGCAGCGTCGCCGACGTGGCCCGGGGCATCGCCTGGGCCCGCGCCGAGGGGCTGCCGGTGGTGGCCCGCGGCGGCGGGCACGGCTACTCGGGCCGGGGCACCACCGCCGGCGGCCTGGTGCTCGACCTCCAGGGGCTGGACACCGTCCGGGTGGACCGGGAGCGGGAGTTGGTGACCGTCGGCGGGGGAGTGCGCTCCGGTGACCTCTACGCCGAGCTCCAGCGCCACGACCTGGCGGTGCCGCTCGGCAACTCCGACCAGGTCGGCATCGGCGGCCTGACCCTGGGCGGCGGCGTGGCCGCCGTCTCCCGGGCCTTCGGGCTCACCTGCGACTCCCTGGTGGAGACCGAACTGGTGCTGGCCGATGGCTCCTTGGTGCGGTGCAACGAGACCGAGCACCCCGACCTGTTCTGGGCCTGCAAGGGCGGGGGCGGCGGCACCTTCGGGGTCAACACCTCCTTCACCTTCCAGGCCCGCCCCACCGTGCCCAGCTCCACCTGCCTGCTGCTCTGGCCGCTGGCGGACGCGCCGGTGGTGCTGACGGTGATGCAGCGGATCATGGCCGCCGCGCCGGACGAGTTCGCCGCCCGGATCGGGGTCAACCGCACCGGGGCGGACGGCGGTTCGGTCTCCGTGATCGGCCAGCACCTGGGCCCGGCGAGCGAGCTGCGCGAGCTGCTCGCCCCGGTGCTGGCCGCGGCCGAACCCGAGCGGGTGCTGGTGGAGGACATGGGCTACTGGGAGGCGAAGGACTTCCTGCACCACGAGACCTCCGGCGACCCGTTCGCCGTCCGCACCAGGACGGTGACCGAGCCGATCGGGCGGGCCGCCATCGATACCGTGCTGACGGCGCTGCAGAAGTGGCCCGGCAGCGGGAACCCGGACGGGGCCGGCGTGGCCCTGTTCACCTGGGGCGGGGCGATCAACCGGGTGCCGGTCACCGAGACCGCCTTCCCGCACCGGGACGTGCTCTTCCTGGTCTCCATGGACACCTCCTGGAGCCCTGAGGACCCGGAGGAGCTGCGGCGGGCCAACCTCGACTGGCTCACCGACCTGCACGCCGCGATGGGCGAACACGCCCGGGACGCCTCCTACCTCAACTTCGCCGACCCCGACCTGCCCCCCGGCCAGGCCCTGGCCGCCTACCACGGCCCCAACCTGGCCCGTCTCCAGGAGGTCAAGCGCCGCTACGACCCCGACCGGGTCTTCACCCACCCCCAGGCCGTCTGAGACGACGGGAGAGGAGCACCCGCCATGTCACCCGATCTGCGCGGCGTGATGCGCGACTTCGCCACCGGGGTCTGCGTCGCGACCACCTACGCCGACCGCGACGGCACCCGCCGCCACGACGCGGTGACGCTCAACTCGCTGACCTCGGTCTCGCTCGACCCGCCGCTGGTCGCGCTCTCGCTGCACCGCGAGTCCCGCTTCCTGGGCGACCTGCTCCTGACCAAGAAGTGGGCGGTGGCGATCCTGGACGGCGGGGCCGAGCCGCTGGCCCGCTCGCTGGCCCGGGGCCGCCCCGAGCGGGAGTCGGTGGTGGCCGGCCTGGCCGCCAGCCCGGGGAGCGAGACCGGCGCCCTGCTCCTGGACGCGATGGCCGGTCTGGAGTGCGTCCTGCGGGACAGCTTCGAGATCGGCGACCACACGATGGTGATCGGCGAGGTGGTCGCCACCGCCGGTGGCGACCACCGCCCGCCCCTGCTCTTCCTGCACGGCGGCTTCCGGCAGCTGCCGGCCGCCACCCCCTCTGCCGCGAAGGAGTCCTGAGATGCCCCACCCGACGCCGATCGCCGCCCCGGCCCCCGCCGCGGCCGCCCGCCCGGCCGGCCCGGCGCCCGTCCCCGCCGATCCGGCGCCCGTCCCGGCAGAGGTGCCCAACACCGCTGCCGACATCCTGGCCGCCGCACGGGAGTTGGCGCCCTGGCTGCGCGAGCGCGGCGAGCAGATCGAGCGGGCCCGCCGCCTTCCCCCCGAGGTGGTCGAGGCGGTCCGCGCCACCGGCGCCTTCCGGATGGGCTTCGCCCGCTCCTGGGGCGGCCCCGAACTCAGCTCGGTCGAGCAGACCGAGGTGGTCGAGGCCCTCGCCTACGGCGACCCCTCGGCCGGCTGGGCCGCCATGATCGGCATGGACTCCGGCCTCTACGCGGCCTTCCTGGACGAGCCGGTGGCCAAGGAGATGTTCCCCCGCCTGGACATGACCACCGCCGGACTGCTCTTCCCCACCGGCCGGGCCGAGCGGGTGCCGGGCGGCTACCGCCTCAGCGGGCGCTGGCAGTTCGGCAGCGGCATCACCCACGCCGACTGGGTGATCTCCGGCGCCTTCGTGTTCGAGGACGGCGCCCCCTACCCCGCCGAGGGGCCGCAGGACTCCGTCCTGCTGATGGTCCCCGCCGCCCAGGTCGAGGTCATCGACACCTGGCACACCACCGGCCTGGCCGGCAGCGGCAGTTGCGACTACGCCATCCAGGAGGTGTTCGTTCCCGAGGGCCGCACCCTCACCTTCGACACCGTCCGGGGAGCGGCCGGCCCGCTGGCCCAGCCCGAGGTGCACATGCGGAACATGCCCGGCGTCCCGCTCGGCACCGCCCGCGCCGCCCTCGACTGGGTACGTGCCCAGGTGTCCGCCAAGTCCGGCCCCGGCGGGTCCGGTTGGGCCGACAACTGGCGGATGCAGGTCACCCTCGCCGAGTGCGAGGCCGACTTCCACGCCACCCGCCAGGGCGTCTACGGCGCGCTGCGCCGCCAGTGGGAGGTGCTCTCCGCCCCCGGCGGCACCCTGGACGACCTCACCCCCGAGGAGCGGGCCGCCCTGCCGCTCTCCCGGCTGCACGCCTTCCGCACCGCCCGCTCCATCCTGACCCGGCTCTACGACCTGATGCAGACCGCCTCGGTCTACCGGCCCAACCCGCTCGACCGCTGGCTGCGCGACACCATGACGATGTGTCAGCACGTGGTGGCGCAGGACAAGATCCTGCAGTCCGCCGGTGCGCACCTGCTCGGCAGCCGGCCCGGGTTCCCGCTCAGCCTCGGCATCACCAGCTGAACCCTTCCCCCCACGTCTGCGAGAGGACCCGCCGCCATGACCGAGCTGCTCACCCCCACCGCCCGCACCGCCGCCACCAGCCAGGCCGCGCGGATGCCGCGCCGGGCCAGACTGCGCCACTTCCTGATGTGCCGTCCGGACTTCTTCGACGTCACCTACTCCATCAACCCCTGGATGAACCCGGCCAAGCCCACCTCCAACACCCTGGCCGTGGCCCAGTGGGAGGTGCTGCACAACCTGCTGGTCTCGCTCGGCCACCACGTCCAGACCATCGACCCGGACCCGGCCCTGCCCGACATGGTCTTCGCCGCCAACGGCGCCACCGTGGTCGACGACAAGGTGCTCGTCGCCCGCTTCCGGCACGCCGAGCGGGACGGCGAATCCGCCCACTACGTCGAGTGGTTCCGCTCCCAGGGCTTCGCCGAGGTGGTCCAGGCGGAGTACGCCAACGAGGGGGAGGGGGACTACCTCACCACCGGCCGCGCCATCCTGGCCGGCAACGGCTTCCGCTCCGACCCGCGCTCGCAGGCCGAGGCCGCCGAACTGTTCGGCCGCCCGGTGGTCGGCCTCCAGCTGGTCGACCCGCGCTTCTACCACCTGGACACCGCGCTGGCGGTGCTCGACCAGGACGAGGTGATGTACTACCCGGCCGCGTTCAGCGAGGAGAGCCGGGCCGTGCTGCGCGCCCTCTTCCCGGACGCGGTGATCGCCACCGAGGCCGACGCCGTGGTCTTCGGCCTCAACGCCGTCTCCGACGGGCTCAACGTGATCCTCCCCGAGGCCGCCACCGGGCTGGCCGCCCAGCTGCGCGAGCGCGGCTTCCGCACCCACGGGGTCGACCTCACCGAGCTGTTGAAGGCCGGCGGCAGCGCCAAGTGCTGCACCCTCGAACTCCGCCACTGACCGACCCGTCCGCACGACCTCGAAGGAGAACCCGATGACCTCGCAGCAGCCCTGGATCATCGTCGGCTACGTCAACGTCCTCCCGGTGGTGAAGGAGTTCGCCCCCGGCTCGGTGATCGTCATCGACGAGCCGGACGTGATCCGCAACCGTGATCTGAAGTCCGCCCTGGACGGCGCCGTGATGCTCCGCGAGCTGATCGGGTGGGAGTACCAACTCCCCGGTGCGGCCGACGAGTTCTTCGCCACCTACCCCGACCTGGATCCGGCGCTGATCGCCCCGCTGCTGGAGTACGCCACGCCGTTCGCGGCCCGGCTGGCCGAGCGCTACGGCCTGCCGGGTGCCGGGGCCGGCGCCGCCCAGGTGATGCGGGACAAGGCGCTGCTGCGCAAGGTCACCAGGGCCGCCGGGATCGCCAACCCGGCCTCCCAGGAGGTCGGTTCGGCCGAGCAGGTGCGGGAGTTCGCCGCCGCCCACCCCGGCCCCCTGGTGCTCAAGCCCGCCAACCGGCAGGCCTCGGTGGGTACCCGGGTGCTGCACTCGCTGGACGGCCTGGAATCGGTCTGGCAGGACTGCCTCACCCAGGACGAGGGCTACCTGGTGCCCGACCGTGAGCGGGAGCTGCGGATGCTGGTCGAACAGTACGTGCGGGGCGAGGAGTTCAGCGTCGAACTGCTGGTCCGCGAGGGCGAGGTGCTGTTCTCCAACGTCACCGGCAAGCTGCTCTACCCCGGAGACCGGCCGATCGAGCTCGGCCACTCCGTCCCGGCGGCGGGCCTCGCGCCCGAGCTCGGGGAGCTGCTGGTCGCCGAGACCGGGAGGGTGCTGCGGGCGGTGGGCTTCGGCAGCGGCATGGTGCACTGCGAGTGGATCGTCAGCGAGGGCGTCCCGTACCTGGTCGAGTGCGCCGGGCGCTTCCCCGGCGACGGCATCCCGATGCTGATCGAGGAGGCCTACCGGATCAACCTGGCGGCGGAGTTCTACACCGTCATGCAGGGCGGGCGGCCCGCCCCCCTGCCGCGAGAGGCGGCCGGAGGTGCGGCGGTGCGCTTCGTCCAGGCCGAGCCCGGCGAGGTGGTCTCCGTCACCGGAGTGGAGGAGGCCCGCGCCCTGCCGGGCGTTCTCTCCCTCTCGCTCCACCTGGAGCCCGGCCAGACGGTCCGTCCGCTGCGCAGCTCCTGGGACCGGGCCGGCTCGGTGATGACCAAGGGCGCCACGCCCGAGGAGGCGCTGGCCAACGCCGCGGCCGTGACCGCCGCGATTACGGTCCGGACGGCCGGCTGATCCGTCGGAGGCCGGTGCCCGATCCCCCGCCGGGGGTGGCACCGGCCTCCGGGCGTGCGCCTCAGAACAGGTCGTCGACGGGGCGCGCGCCCACGACCACCGCCACCACCGAGACCGGCTCCTCCTCGTACGCCCAACTGGCCGGGTCGGCCAGCACGGCGGGGACCTCCTCCACCGGCACGTCCCGCCCGTCCGTCAGCCAGTGCGGCCAGGCGCCGCCGCGCCGCAGCCGGACGTAGCCCTCCCGGGTCCAGTCCGTGATCAGCGCGGTGAAGAGCGGGACGTAGGAGTCACGCTCCTCGTCCTCCTCGGTCTCCGCCCGGTCGGCCAGCACCGCCCAGAGCTCGGTGCCCTCACGGGCGTTGACGAGCAGACACTCCTCGTCCCGGGTCAGCGCACGCACCGCCGCGGCCTCCTCACTCGCCGGTCCGGCGCAGGGTCTCCGTCGTTTCCACGGCGGATCGTACCCGAATCCTCCCTGGTGCGGACGGGGTGGTTCAGGCTCCCGCCGCCGGGGTGAGGGTGGCGAGGACGGGGCCGTCCGGGCGGACGGTGATGCTGTAGGAGGCGCCGGACGGGGGGTCGTGGAGGGTCGTCGACCAGGCGGGGAGCAGGAGTTCGAGCAGGGCGGCGGTCTCGCGGAGGGCGAACTGGGTGCCCAGGCAGGCGCGGGCGCCGAGGCCGAAGGGGAGGTAGGCGCCGAGTTCGGCGGGGCGGCGGCCCGGGGTGGTGAAGCGGGCGGGGTCGAAGCGTTCGGGGTCGGGCCAGCGGGACGGGTCGCGGTGGGTGAGGTAGGGGCAGACCAGGACGTCGGTGCCGGCCTCGATCCGGTGGCCGCCGAGCACGTCGGGCTCCAGGGCGTGGCGGGGGAGCAGCCAGGCGGAGGGGTAGAGGCGCAGGGTCTCGTGGACCAGGGCGAGCACCGCCTCGCGGCGCTGAGGCGAGCCCTCCACGCCGGCGGCCAGCGCGGCCTCCCGGGCGCCGGGGTGACGGTCCAGCAGCAGGTAGAGCCAGGTGAGGGTGGTCGCGGTGGTCTCGTGCCCGGCCACCAGGAGGGTGACCAGCTCGTCGCGGATCAGCCGGTCCGGGTAGCCGTGGCCCTCCTCGGTGAGCAGGGCCAGCAGCCCCGGGCCGTCCGGCCCGGCCGGGCCCGAGCGGGCGGCCTCGATGGCACGCTCGGCGATCAGGTCGATCCTGGCCAGCTCCCCGGCCACCGCCGCCGCGGCGTCCGAGGCGTCGGCCGGCAGCTCCGGCATCCGGGCCACCACCGTGGCCACGGCGCCGAGTTCGCGGTCGGTGGCGTCGTCCAGCGGATGGCCGGTGAGGGCGCGCCAGATGGTGTCGAGCGCGTAGCGCCGCATCTCGTCGCCGAGGTCCACCACCGCGCCCTCGCCCGCCGCGCGGGCCCAGCGCCCGGCGGCGGTGCGTGCCGCGGCGGCGATCCGCCGCTCGTAGCGGCGCATCCCGGTGCCGGTGAACTGGCCCTGCAGCAGCTTCCGTTGGCGCTTCCAGGCCTCCCCGGTGGCGGCCAGCACACCGTCGCCGATCAGCATCCTGGCCCGGTGCGAGCGCTTCACGTAGCGCTCCGGGTGGTGTGCCAGCACGTGCTGCACCTCGGCCGGCCCGGTCACCAGCACCGTCGGCCGGTCCCCGACCGGCACCCCTGCCACCGGCCCCACCTCGTCCCGGGCGGCGGCCAGGAGCTCCACCAGCTCCCCGCCCCGGGCCCGCCAGGCGGCCGCCACCGCCGGGTCCAGCCGGGGCACGGGAGGTGCTGCGGTCACTGCTTCGGTGGACACCGGTCCGCTCCTCACCCTCCGACGGCGCGTCAGTACGGACCGTACGCCATCGACGGCGCCCGGTGACACCCCCGTAGGGTGGTGGTGATCACCGACCGAACGCTCACACGGGGGCACTTGAATGACCGTCAACCGGCCCGGACTGCCGCAGGACCTCCCATCGGCCGAGGTGCTCTGGGCACGTTGGGCGCTGCTCGCCGCGCTGACCGCCACCACCGAGGCCGAGGCCCGCCCGGCGGTCCACCGCCACGGCCGGTGGATCGACGAGGACGGCCTGCACTGGGACGACTCCGGCTGCACCTGGTGGGTGCTCTCCCGCTGCGACGAGGGACGCTTCGTCCTCTACGGCGAGGACGAGTCCAGCGAGGTCAAGTGGTACGAGCCGCCGATCGACGTGCTCGCCGGCGGGCCGGACTGGCTGCCGTACGAGGAGCTGCGCGACCGGATCGCGGGCAACGAGATCGGCTGCGTCTACTGGTACGAGAACGGCACCTGGGCCCGCGCCCCCTACCCCGACGACCTGGACGACGACGGCCTCGACTGCGGCATGAGCGACGTCGTCGACCGCGCCGACCTCCTCCGCGACCTGCGCCGCCACCTCACCGCCGCCGCCCCGGTCGAGCACCTCCTCGGCGAGGCCGAGGCGCACCGCCTGGACCCGCAGGACCTGGTGGCCCACCTGGGCGCGACCAACGGCGACGGCGACCCGGTCGACCACCCGGCCGTCCTGCGGTCGTTCGCCCGTGCGGCCCTGACGGCGTGAGCCGGTCCGGGCCGGCCTGACGGCCGCTCACCGGTGGTTGCCCCGGCCGGGGCGCAGCCGGCGGCGGAGCAGGACCGCCGCTCCGGCGAGCAGCGGCGCGGAGACCAGGGCGACGACCAGCCCGACCGGTGCGCCCGGTCCGTCGGCGGCCGTGCGGGCGAGCCGAGGGCCGTCCTCGGGGACGGTGGTCGCCGGGGGCGGAGCGGACGGATCGGCCGGGGCCGGGGCGGGGGGAGTGGAGGAGGCGGACGGGGTGGGGGTCGCGGCCGAGCTCGGCGTGGGGGAGGGGGAGGGCGTCCGGGCGGGGGCACGGGAGGGCGACGGCGCGGCGGTGCCGTGGTCGTGCCCGGTGTGCCCGGCGTCGGCGGTGCCTTGCGCGGCGGCCGTGGGTGCGGTGGCGGCCGTCCCGGTGCCGTCGAAGACCACGTCGGAGCAGGAGTAGAAGGCCTCGGGGCTGTCGGAGCGCTGCCAGATGACGTAGACCAGCTGGCGGCCGGTGCGCCCGGCGGGGACGCGGCCCGGCAACAGGTAGGAGCCGTTGGAGAGTTGCGGGTCGGTGACGGTGAGGAAGGGCTTGGAGTCGAGGTTCGCCCAGGTCAGCGGCCTGGTCGGGGAGTAGCTCGGATTGGTCAGGTAGAGCTCGAAGGTGCCCTTGTGCGGTGCGGTGGCCCGGAACTCGAAGGTGTAGGCGGCCCCGGAGGTCAGCCGGGTGGCCGGCCAGTCCGCCCGGGGCAGGTCCAGGCCCCGGTACGTCGGGTCGCCGGCGCTGCACAGCTTTCCGTCCGGGATCAACTGGCGGTGCCGTCCGGCGGCTTCGCCGATCCGCAGGCTCATCCAGTCGTAGAGCGCGGGGGTGCCGCCGAGGGCGACGGCCGCCTGGCAGGCGGCGGACTTCGGATGTTCGGCCCCCTCCAGGTAGCACCCCTCGATCCGGCTGAGCGGTTTCTGGAGCGAACCGTGGGCCTGCGCGGGGCCCGCGGTGGTGGTCAGGGCGGCGGCGAGCAGCAGGGCGGGGGCGAGTCGGCGGAGGACGGGCACGTGGGTTCCCTTCGGGGGCAGGACCGGTTGACGGACCGTCAGGCGGTCTGGGAGATGCCGGGAGCGGACGGGGACGGGGCGGCGCGGTGGCGGCCGGCGCGCCGCGCGGGCGGCGGGGCGGGGGCCAGCGGCGGCGGGGCGGGGGCCGGGGCGAGGCCGAGCAGCGGGGCGTCGGCGCCGGGCCGGGCGTGACGCCGGTGCGGCGGGGGCTCGGGCGGCCCGGCGGGCGGGTGCGGGGCGGCGCCGACCTCGACGGCCGCGGTGTGCACGGTCAGCCGCACCCGGTCGACCCCGGCCGGGAGGTCGAGCCGGTCCGCGGCCCGTTGCAGGACCTGGTGCAGCGCCACCGGTCGGGTGCGCGGCGGTCCGTCCGGTGCCACCGGCCGGTGGAGCTCGTCGAGCACCTGCTCGACCACGGCCCGGGACCGGGCGAACTCGGCTGAGAGCTGGCGCAGTTCACCGATCGCCTCGGGCCAGAGCCGGGCCGCCGGATCGTGGGCGAGGCGGTGCAGCCGGTCGGCGAGGGCTCCGGTGGACGGGCCCAGGTCGTTGCGGAGCACGGCGGTGAGGTAGGCCTCTCCGGCGGCGGCGGAGAGTTCGCGTCCGCGGTCGGTGAAGGCCAGCACCGCGCCGACCACCCGGCCCTCGTGGTGGAGCGGGGCGGCCCGCAGGTCGACGGCGAGGGACACCCCGTCCTTGCGGCGCAGCGTCCCGCAGCCGGCGCTGCGGCGGCCGGTGGCCAGTGCGGCGAGGACGGCGGGCGGCGCCGCTGTGGCCCCGGACGGCAGCAGGGAGCGGAGCGGGAGGCCGGCGAGTTCGCCGGCCCGGTAGCGCAGCAGGTGGAGCGCCGCCGGGTTGGCCAGCACGCAGTTGCCGTCGGTGTCGATCCCGAGGACGCCCTCGGAACAGGTGCGCAGCACCGTCTCGGTCTCGGTCCGCAGCCGGGCGAGCTCGGCGTGGGCGCGGCTGAGCTCGGTCAGGTCCCGGGCGGTCAGCAGCAGCAGGCCGGTGGGTGGTTCGGGGCCGACCGGCGGCAGCAGCAGGGCGGCCAGCTCGTGGGTCAGTTCGCTGGTGCGGACCTCGGCGGGGAAGGTGGTGGCGTCGGTGCGGCGGGCGGTGGTCCGGAGCGTCTCGACCGGGCCGAGGCCCCCGGCCGGGCGCATCGAGCCGGGGATGCGGCGCGGGTCGAGCTCCGGTAGCAGGTCGAGGACGCCGAGCCCGACCAGGACCGTGCCCGGTGCCTGGAAGGCGTGGTGGGCGGGCGAGTTGGCGGCCAGCACGGTGCCGTTGCTGTTGATCAGCAGGGCCGGGTCGGGCAGGGCGTCGAGAACGGTGGCGAGGGCGTCGCCGGGCAGGGAGGCGTGCACGGTGTCCGTCCGGTGGGGTGGGCTGTCGGGTGGTCGGAAGACGGGTTCAGCAGGTGGGCACGGCGGCTTCCAGCGCGGCCCGGGTGGCGGGGCCGTAGGTGCCGTCCTCGCCGCGGATGCCGGAGCGGCGCTGGAAGGAGACCAGGACGGCGGCGGTCCAGTCGTCGAACACCCCGGACGGGGTGCGGTAGCGGGTGGGCGCACAGGCGAGGTCGAGCAACAGGGTCTGCAGGCGCCGCACTTGGGGCCCGGTGTCACCGCGCCGGAGCACCGGGGCGGAGGTCGGGGTGGGTGGGGCCGAGGTCGGGACGGGCGGCACGGCGGGCGGGGTGGCGGAGGGGGAGGCCGGGGGCGGTGCGGTGGTGGAGGCGGTGGCGGGAGCTTTCGGTGAGGCCGTACGGGCGGCGGGGGTGCGGACCGGGGCGGGGGTGGTGGGGGGCCGGGTTCCGCTCGGTGCGCTGCCGGTGGGTTCGGCGGCGGCCGGGGCCGTGGGCGGGGGAGCGGTGGTCTCCGGCGCGGCGTCGGTCGGACGGAGCGTCAGGGTCAGGGAGGTGGGTGCCGGTTCGGCGACGCCTTCCGGTGGTGCGGAGAGCAGGGCCGGACCGAGGCTGCCGCAGACCGCGAGGGCGCAGGAGGAGGAGATCAGCAGGCGGGCCCGGCGTGCGGTCCAGCTCCGGAGCCGGTGGGCGCCGCCGGGCCGGGCGGCGGCCGCCGCCCAGGGCGTGACGGGGGTGAGGGAGAACCGGCCCAGGCCGGGGTCCGGGGGCGTCGGGGGCGCCGGTGGGACGGGGGACGCGGTCGGTGGCGCGGGCCGGTCGAGGACCTGAACGGTCGTCACGTACGGCCGCACCAGCGGGACGTGGTCGCTCGGTGCCGGTGTCGGTGCGCAGCGGCACGCTTCGCCGTTCCGCGGCGGGCCGCAGCGGGTGCAGCGCGGGTACGACATGGTGCGGGTCCCTTCGGGACGGGCGGGGGCGGTGCGGGAGAGGGAGGGTGCGAGGGCGGTGCAGGAGGGGGGAGGGTGCGGGCGCGGTGTCGGGGGGTCCACCGCGCCCGCGGTCCGGGGGAGGCGACCGCTCGGCAGATCGGAAGAGCACAGTCTGAACTCCAG
>NZ_JBSGEL010000046.1:0-13333 GCF_053602875.1 Kitasatospora sp. NPDC004289
CGAGGCGGACATCTTCGAGCCGGAGGCCCTGCTGAGCGACGAGGCCGTGCGCTCCGCGCTGGACTGGACCCGGCCGGTCGCGCTGCTGCAGATGGGCACGCTCCACCACTACAACGGCGAGGCGCTGCGCACCCGCCGCGACATCATGCGCGCGTACGTCGAGGCGCTGCCGCCCGGGTCGTACGTGGCGGTCAGTCACTTCCTCGACCCGGCGGACGAGTTCAGCGCGACCGCCCGGAAGATGGAGGAGATGTTCCTGCACAGCATGATGGGCAGCGGCACCTTCTCCACCCGGGCCGAACTGGAGCAGCTCTTCGGCGGCCTCGACATGGTCGCCCCGGGCCTGGTCCCGTGCGCCGACTGGTGGCCGGACGGCCCGCAGTTGAAGCCGAGGACGGCCGGTCAGCGCTGCATCGCGGGCGGTGTCGCCCGGAAGGCGTGAATGCGGGCGGACGAGCGCGAGTTCAACCCTTGCGAGTGATTGCCCGTGTACGGAGCGTTCTCTAGCCTTCTGTCGCGGGGAATGGTGGTCGATCGCGAATTGGGGTGCGACATGGCTGTGCGCGGTTCTCGGGCATTTCGTCGGATGTTCACGGTGATGGCGGCGTCGGCACTGCTGGCCGGCCCGTTCAGCACGTCTCGTGCGGTGACCGCGGGAGAGGTGGAGTTCAAGGCCTTCAGCCTCTGGTTCGACGTCGGTGACCTCTCCAACACCAACGAGTGCATCCCCGCCTGGGTGACCGCCCGGTACCGGGACGCCTCCGGAAGCGACACCTGGACCAGGCTGGTGCGCACCAACACCAACGGCTGCGACTCCGATCAGGAGCACCTGCAGAAGTTCGGCGACTTCCAGAACACCAACAGCCGGGTCAACCTGCTGGCCGGGCCCAAGCCGGCGAGCCACATCGTGTGGAAGGACCTCACCAGTCTGACCCTGACGGTGACCACGCCGAACACCCCGCCGGGGCGCCAGAAGAACGTGAAGATCAACCGGGAAGAGATCTGGGCCCAGGACACCGCCAACAACTGGCACAAGCTGTTCGACAAGCCCTACACGTACGTCTTCGCCGACGGCTACAACGATTTCGAGATGTTCGTCGACCACTGACCGTCGGCGGGCCGGCCGCCCGTGGGCGGCGGGCCCGCCGCAGCCGGGTCAGGAGGCGACGATGACGTCCGCCGGGCCGCCGATCTGGTCCCAGTTGGTGCCGCCGGTCCAGTGGCGGACGGCCTGGGATCCATTGTCGAGCTCGAAGATGCTGCCGGCCGCGTCCAGTGCGAACTGGCGGGCCGGGCCGCCGATCTCGTTCCAGTGGCCGCCGCTGCGCAGCCAGGCGTTTCCGGTGGTCGGGTTGGTGGCCAGCAGTCCCGCCGAGCCGGCCACGATCTGGCCGGCCTCGCTGCCGATCTGGTGCCAGCTCTTGCCGCCGGTCCACTCGTACACGCCGCTGAAGTCGGGGCTCAGCCCGTAGATCCGGCTGGACGGGTCGATCGCGAACTGCGCTCCGGGGCCGCCGATCTGGGCCCAGTTGTTCGGCTGACCGCCGTACAGGTAGACGTTGCCCGAGCCCGGCTCGATGGCGATCATCCGGCTCCCGCCCGCCACGATGTCGAGCGCCGGGCCGCCGATCTGCTTCCAGTTGGTGCCCGAGAGCCACTGGTACACGCCGCTGGAGTCGGGGCTGAGACCGTAGATCTGGCCGCTGCCGCCGACGGCGAACTTCCGGCCCGGGCCGCCGATCCGGGCCCAGTTGGCGCCGTCGTACTTGTAGACGTCACCGCTGGACGGATTGGTGGCGAGCAGCACGCCGCCGCCGGTGTAGATCTCGCCCGCCGGGCCGCCGATCTGCGACCAGCTGCTGCCGCCGTTCCACCGCTGGACCTCGGTGGCACCGGGGTTGAGGCGGGCCAGCATCGGTGTGTAGGTGGGGGCGAACCGCTGCTCCTCGGCGGAGGCCTGGGCCGGGGCGGCCAGCAGGGCACCGCCGAGCGAGAGCGCGGCCGTCAGTCGGAGGAACGTGCGGCCCAGGGAGCGGCGGGTCAGGGAGCGGCGGGACAGGGAGGGGAGTGACATCGCGGACCACCTCGATGGGTTCGGTGCGGGGACGCTCCGATGCTAGGACGGTCGTTGCGCGACAAGGGTCGTGCGTATCCGAATCTCGAACGCAAACCACTCGTCGGCGTGATCCGAACGGCGGTGCGTTGCCGGGCGGTGTGATCGTCCGTCCGGGCGGGCCGTTCTGACGGGACGTCAGGGCGCGGCGAGGTCCCACCGGGCGGTGATGGCGTCGGCCTCGGCGTGGTGTGCGGCGGAGGCCTCGGGGTCGCCGAGGAAGGCGGCCAGGTCGGCCAGGGTGGCGGCGACGGGGCGGATGGCGACGGTGTAGCCGGCGGCAGGGGGCGGGGCGGCGTGGAGGGGGAGGAGGGTGGCGTAGAGGGCGGCGGCGCCCGCGTGGTCCTGGAGGGCGAGGACGGTGGAGGCCCGGAAGGTGGCGTAGAGCTTGAGGAAGAAGTCGGTGGGCAGCGGGCCGGCCTGGGCGAGGACGGTGCGGGCCTCCTCGTGGTGGCCGGCGGCGCCGAGGGCGGCCGCGAGGACGTCCCGGGCCGGCGGGTACCGGTCGGCCAACCGGCGCAGGCGGGGGAGGAGTTCGGGCAGGCGGCCCTGCCGGCTGCGGATGGTGGCCAGGGCGATGAGGTGGAAGCCCTCCGCGTGCGGGGACCCCTGGGCGGCCATGCCGGCGGCCGCCTCCGTGTACAGCCGCTCGGCCTCATCCGGCCGCCCCGCGAGCACCGCCCGGACGGCCAGCGCGGCCCGCCCCACCACCAGCGCCTGCGGCAGCCGGTACGCCTGTGCGACCTCCGCCGCCTCGTCCAGCAGCCGGTCGGCCGCGGCGGCGGAGAGCTGCGCCGAGGCGCCGGTGAAGAGCCCGAACCACCGCAGCCCCGGCAGGTCGTGCGTGAGCGCCGGCTCGGCCAGTTCGGCACAGAGCAGCGCGAGCCGGGGCCGCTCCCGGTCCGCGTCCAGCTCGCGGAGCAGCGCGGCCAGTGCCCGGCCGCGACGGACGGGATCGTCCCCCGCGAGCGTCAGGGCCTGCTCGGCGGCGGCGCGGGCGCGCGGGTCCTGGAGGTCGGAGAGCTCGGCGCAGTAGGCGAGCAGCAGGTCGCACCGCACCGCGTCGGAGTGGCCGGGACGGGCCGACTCGGCGGTGAGCAGGGCGATCAGCGGCAGGTCCAGTTCCCCGTAGGGCCGGATCTGCCAGGGGGTGGGGACCGTCCAGGCGGTGAGCGCGGAGGCGAGCAGTGCGGGATCGCCGTGCGCGGAGTCGACGGCGAGCTGCCGGGTGGCCCGCGCCCGGGTGACGGCACCGGCGCGGACCTGGGCACGGAGCAGGCGGCCGAGCAGGTCGACGCGCTCGGCCGGGGTGGGGTCCGGGACGCGGTCGTAGGCGGTGAGGGCGGTGGTCAGGACGGCGGCGGCGGTGTCGTGCGCGTGCCGGCGGCCGGCCAACTCGGCTGCGGACAGGGCGTGGTGGACGGCTCGCCGGGCGGTGGCGGTGGAGGCCGCCGAGGCGAAGTGGTGGGCGAGTGCGGTGACGTCGGTGGAGCCGAGCCGTTCCAGGCCGTCGGCGATCCGGCCGTGCATCCGGCGGGCCCGAAGGGCCGTCAGATCGGCCAGCAGGGTGTCGCGCACCAGCGCGTGGACGAACCGCACCCGACCCGGCGACGGCTCCTCCAGCAACCCGGCCAGGACCCCGGCCTCCAGGGCGTCGAGCGCCTCCTCCTCCCCGGTCTCCGCAGCCGTGACCAACAGCTCGACCTCGGCCTCGGCGCCCACCAGCGCCGCCAGCCGGAGCACGGCCACGGCCGGGGCCGGCAGCCGGGCGAACCGACGCCGCACCACGTCCCGTACGCCCTGCGGGACTTCGCCCAGGGCCGCCGCCTCCCCGGAGGCGGCGAGCAGGCGTGCGCTCTCGCGCAGGTGGAAGGGGTTGCCGCCGGTGCGCTCGGTCAGGGCGGCGACGGTCTGCGGGCTCACCGGCGGGCCGGCGGCCGTGCCGGTGGTGTCGCCGCTGCCGTCGCCGGTGTCGGTGTTGGTGTCGGTGCCGAGGGCCGCGAGCAGTTCGGCGACGGCGGGTGGGGTCAGGCCGGGAAGGGGGAGGCGGACCGGTTCGCGGCGGGCGAGGCGGGCCAGGGCCTCGGTGAGGCCGGCGGGCGCCTCCTCGGCGCGGTACGCACCGACGATCAGGATCCGGGCGCCGGAGGGGAGTTCGGCCGCGGCGCCGAGCAGGGCGGTGCTCTCGCCGTCGGCCCAGTGCAGGTCGTCCAGGAGCAGCGCCACGGGGCGGCCGGGGTCGGGCTCGGCGCCTGCTTCGGACGCGGTCGTGGTGGTGGCGCCGGCCGTGGCGTCGGTCCCGGTTTCGGCCAACCAGGTGTGGACGGCGCGGTGCAGGCGGAAGCGGGCCGCCGCGCCGTCGCCCGGGTCGGCGGGCGTGGTGGGGGAGTCGTCGGAGAGGAGCGGGGCGAGGAGGGCGGACTGTTCGGGGGAGGGCGGCGCGGCCTGCGCCAGCTCCCTCAGGGCCTGCACCCACGGCCAGGCGGGTGGTGCTCCGGCGGAGTCCGCGGCCCGCCCCGAGACCACCAACCACCCCTCCGCGCGCAGTCGTTCGGCGAACCGGGCCAGCAGCGCGGTCTTCCCGAGCCCCGCCTCGCCGGTCACCAGGGCGAAGGCCGGCCCGGCGCCGGCGTCGGCGCGCGCGGCGGCAGCAGTGAGCTGGGCCAGCTCTGCGGCTCGGCCGACGAACGGTACGCGTCCGGTGAGCCCGGTCGGTGGTGTGTCGGTGAGGCCGTTCGCCGGAGCGTGGTCCACCCGGGTCGGGGGTGCGTCGGCCGTGGCTGTCCCACCGGCGAACGGTGCGCGTGCCGGAGCGGCGGTGGCCGGTTCCGCGGGGAGGCCGGCGGACGGAGCGCTCGTCGTGCCGGGAGGCGGAAGGGTGGTGGCGGCGGAGCCGAACACGCCGAGAGGGTCCGGGAGTCGGCCGGGCAGCAGGTCGGCGAGCGCCTCGGTGCGGCCCGACAGGACGGCCGACTCCAGCGCGGCGAGCGCCGGCCCCGGGTCGAGACCGGTCTCCTCCGCGAGGACCGCCCGCGCCCGCCGCAGCGCGGTCAGGGCGTCCGCCTGACGGCCCGCCGCCCAGAGCGCCAGCGCGTACAGCCGCCACCCCTCCTCCCGGAGCGGGGCGTCCCGGGTGAGCAGCTCGGCCTCCGGTACGGCGGTGGCCGGGGCGCCCGTCCGGAGGCGGGCCGCGACGGCCGACTCGCGGGCGTGGAACCGGAGTTCGTCCAGGCGGGCGATCGCGTCACGGGCCCACGGCTCGTCCGCGAACTCGGCGTAGGCCGGACCCTGCCAGAGGGCCAGCGCCTCGGTGAGCAGGGGGAGGGCCTGGTGCGGGGGTGCGGTGGCGGCCCGCGCCGCCAAGAGCTCGAAGCGCCAGGAGTCCACCGCCGCCTCGTCGAGCCGCAGGGCGTAGCCGGGGGCGGCGCTGACCAGCAGCCGGGCGGGGGTGCGCGGGGCGCGGCCGGGCTCCAACAGGCGGCGCAGGTTGGAGACGTACGACTGGAGGGAGGTCACCGCCTGGGCCGGGGCGGCGTCCTGCCAGAGCTCCTCGACCATCCGGTCGACCGAGACCACCCGGCCCCGCGAGGCCACCAGCAGGGCCAGCACCGACCGCTGCCGCCGCCCGCCCAGGGGCAGCGGAGCGCCGTCCCGTTCGGCCGTCAGGGAGCCGAGAACCGATATCCGCACCATCGCGCGCGCCATCCTAGTCGGACCGGCTCACGGACCGTCAGGTGCCGTCCGGGCGACGGGACCGGGGGGTCCAAGTCGTCTCCAAACCGCTTCCAGGAGGCCCCGGCGAAGCTCTTCACCATGAAGACCGAGAGCAAGACCGAGAGCAGGACCGAGAGCAAGACCGCGAGCAAGGGCCGGAAGACGACGGACGACCGCGTCCGCCCCGACACCCACGGCATGGTGGTCATCCACCGCGGCCTGCGCCGCGAGGCCGGGCTGCTGGCCGAACTCGTTGCCGCCGTGGCCCCCGGCGACACCGCGCGGGCCGCCGTCCTGGCCGCCCACCTCCGCGACTACCTGCTGGGCCTGCACAACCACCACCACGGCGAGGACGAGCACCTGTGGCCGCTGCTGCTCGGCCGGGTCGACCTAGAGGCCGAGGTGGTGCTGCGGATGGAGGCCCAGCACGAGCGGGTGGCCGCCACCCTGGCGGCGGCCGAAGCCGCGCTCCCCGCCTGGGAGTCGACGGCCGGCGAGGCGGAGCGCGACCGGCTGGCCGCCGTGCTCGCGGAGCGCCGCGCCGTCCTGGTGGAGCACCTGGACGACGAGGAGGCCGAGCTCCTGCCGCTCGCCGAGCGCCACCTCACCGCGGCCGAGTGGAACCGGCTCGGCGAGCACTTCCTGGCCGCGACGCCCAAGCCGAAGCTGCTGCTCTTCCTCGGCATCGCCCTGGAGGACGCCGACGCCGAGGAGCGGGCCGCCTTCCTGGCCGAACTCCCGCTCCCCGGCCGCCTCCTGTGGCACACCGTCGGCCGCTCGCTGTACGCCCGCTCCGTCCGCCGCGTCCGCGGCTGAACCGCTCGCCCGTCACCGAAGGAGATCCCCGTCATGAAGAAGCACCTCGCCACCGTCCTCGCCGCCCTCGGCATCGCCTTCGTCCTCTGGTTCGGCAGTGGCTTCCTGCTCACCCCGCAGACCATGGCCTCGGGCTTCGGCCTGCCCGACTGGCCCACCGAGCAGGGCACCGGCTTCCTCGCGGTCAAGGGCATCCGCGACCTGGGCCTCGCGCTGGTCCTCCTCGTCCTGCTGCTCACGGGCCGGCGGCGCTCGCTCGGCTGGGCGATGCTCGCGGCCGCGACCATCCCGATCGGCGACATGTCCCTGATCCTCGCCCGGCACGGTGACACCACCACGGCTCTGACCGTGCACGGCCTCACCGCCCTCGGCGTGCTCCTCACCGCGGCCCTGCTGCTCACGGAGCCGCGTGGGGCCACGGCGGCTGCCCGGCGGGCGGGTTGAGCCTCGCGGAGCCGCCTCAGACGGCGCCGACGGTCCGTTCGGACGGGGCGTCGGCGACGGAGGCCGGCGCGGGCCGGTGGCGGAGGGCGCCGGCGGTGAACACCAGGGCGCCGGTGAGGGCGGCGACCAGGACGAACGACGCCCTGAGCGAGACGGTCTGGGCGATCAGGCCGACGGCGGCGGGGGCGCTCAGACCGGCGGTGTAGGTGATGGTTGCCACGCCGGCGATCGCCCGGCTCGGTTCGGCCGTGCGTCCGGCCGCGGCGAAGGCCAGCGGGACGACGGTGGCGACGCCGATGCCGATCAGGCCGAACCCGGGAACGGCGGTGGCGGGCGAGTCGGAGCAGACCACCAGCAGACCGCCCAGCGTGGCGAGCCCGCCGCCGAGGCGGACGGTGCGGACCGGGCCGAGGCGTCGGACGGCGAGGTCACCGGTGAGGCGGGCGGCCGTCATGGTGGCGGCGAAGGCGGTGAAGCTGGCCGCGGCGACGGCGGGCGAGGCCCCGGTCACGTCGCGCAGGTAGACCCCGGCCCAGTCCATGCCGGCGCCCTCGGCGAAGACGGCGCAGAAGCCGACCAGGCCGATCGCGAGTGCCGAGCGGGGCGGGAGCGAGAGGCGCGGCGGTGCCTTCCGGGAGGTCTGCGGGCCGTCGGTGGGGTGGGCCTCGGCGCGCAGGTCGGGGAGTCCGTTGCAGGCGGGCACGGCGAGCGCGGTGAGCAGCACGGCGGTGACGGCCAGGTGGATCCGGGCGTCGAGGTGCTGCCCGGCCGCGAGCACCCCGAAGCCCGAGGCGATCAGGCCGCCGGCGCTCCAGAGGCCGTGCAGACCGGACATGACGGAGCGTCCGAGGTCGCGTTCGACCTCCACGCCCCGGGCGTTCAACTGCACCGAGGCCATGCCCGAGGTCGCGCCGTAGACGAAGAGCGCCGCCCAGAGGGCGGGCAGGTTCGGTGCGAGGGCGGGCAGGGCCAGTGACAGGCACCACAGGACCATCAGCAGCCGCATCGCCGACCGGGGTCCGTAGCGGTCCACCACCCGGGCGGACAGCGGCATCGCCAGGAAGGCGCCGATCGCCGGGGCGAGCAGCGCGAGGCCGAGCTGGCCGGCGTTCAGGCCCAGGTGGTGCTGGAGCCAGGGGATCCTGGTGACGAAGGTGCCGGTCACGGCGCCGTGGACGGCGAAGACCACGCCGAACCGGATCCTGGCCCGGCGGGCGTCCTGATAGCTGCCCATGGGATCTGGGCCCTCCCCTGATGAGTGAACGGCTGCGCTCTGACGGAGCAGAATTTATCAGGCAGGGTTCCTGATGAATAGTGGCGGTCGCCGTCCGGGGTGGGGTGCGCTCTTGACAGGTTGTCAGCTGAGGGGCGCTGATGTGTACCCACCGGTAATCGACCGGTGGGACGGAACGGCACCGAAGGGGGCGGACGGCTCATGGCACGGTCCGGAAGCACGGGGCACGGTACGCGGAGTCCGAAGCAGTACGACGTCGTGATCAGCGGGGCCAGCCTGGCGGGGTGCGCCGCGGCGATCCTGCTGGCCCGCCAGGGAGTCCGGGTGGCGCTGCTGGAGCGGCGGTCCGACCCGCAGGCGTACAAGGTGCTCTGCACCCACTCCCTGGTGGCCAGCTCCTACCCGGTCCTGCTGGAGCTCGGGCTGACGGAGGCCATCGAGGCGGCCGGCGCCCTGCACAACGACGCCCGCTGGTGGACCCGTTGGGGCTGGATCGAGCCCCAGGCCGCCCCCGGCGGGCCCGCCCTGCCGTACGCCTACAACCTCCGCCGCAGCAGGCTCGACCCGCTGATCCGCTCCCGCGCCGCCGCCACCCCTGGGGTCGACCTGCTGCTCGGCCACCAGGTCACCGGCCTGCTGCGGGAGGACGGGCGGACGGTCGGGGTCCGGGTGAGCACCCACGAGGGCGAGCGGGAGCTGCGCGCCCGGCTGGTGGTCGGCGCCGACGGCAAGGACTCGGCGGTGGCCAAGGGGGCGGGCATCGCCACCAAGCAGTACGAGAACGGCCGCTTCGGCTACCTCGCGCAGTACCGCGACCTGCCGCTGGCCGGGGGGATCGGCCAGACCTGGTTCCTGGAGCCCGACATGGCCTACGCCTTCCCCAACGAGGACGGCGTCACCGTGCTCGCGGTGCTGGTGGAGAAGAAGAAGCACCTGGCCGCCTTCAAGGCGGACCCGGAGGGCAGCTTCCTCGCATTCGTCCGCGCCCTCCCCGAGGCGCCGCCGGTCGACGGCGCCCGGCGGATCTCCAAACTGATCGGCACCGTCAACTACCCCCTGCAGAGCCGCCGTCCGACCGCCCCCGGCCTCGCCCTGGTCGGCGACGCGGCGCTCACCCCCGACCCGCTCTGGGGCGTCGGCTGCGCCTGGGCCCTGCAGTCCGCCCAGTGGCTGGCCGAGGCCGTCGGCCCGGCCCTGGCAGGCGCTCGCGGAGCCGACGGCCCCGGCCAGGGCGACCTGGCGAAGGCGCTCGCCGCCTACGCCCGGCGCCACCGCCGCAGCCTGACGGGGCACCAGCAGCTGGCCGCCGACTACGCCAAGGCCCGCCCGTTCAACCCGGGGGAGCGGCTGATCTTCTCCGCCGCCGCCCGCGACGCGGCGATCGCCCGGCACATGCACCGCTTCGCCTCCCGGCTGATCGGCCCGCTGCGCTTCCTCAACCCGGCGGTGCTGGCCCGGGCGGCCGTGGTCAACCTCAGGCACCGGCGCACCGCACCTGCCCGAGTCACCGCCCGGACCTGACGGTACGGCGGACGCGGACGGCACGGGGCGGCCCGCGGCCCCGGTGATCGGTAGCTTGACCGGCACCGGGGCGGCCGTCCGCCCCGGGCTCCGTGCGCTTCACGGCGCACTCCGTGCCCGTTCGGGAGGGACCGTCTTGCGGATCAACGTCATCGGCACCGGCAACGCCGGCTCGGCCCTGGCCGGGCGCCTGTCCGGCGCCGGGCACGAGGTCACCACCTCGAACACCGCCACCCCCGTCGCCGAGGCGGCCCGGCAGGCGGCCGAGGCCGAGCTGACCTTCCTGGCCGTTCCCTTCACCGCCACCCTCGCCCCCGAGGTCCGGGCCGCCCTGGCCGGCCGGATCGTGGTCGACGCCACCAACCCGCTCAGCCCCGACTTCCTCTCCCTGACGGTCGGTCACACCACCTCCGGCGGCGAACTGGTCGCCGAGGCCCTGCCCGGCGCCCGGGTGGTCAAGGGCTTCAACACCGTCCTCGCCGCCGCCACCGCGGCCGCCTCCTACGAGGGCCGCCCGCTGCTCCTGCTGCTCGCCGGCGACGACCGCGAGGCCGTCAAGGCCGTCGCGGAACTCGGCACCCAGCTCGGTTTCGACGCGGTGGACGCCGGCCCGCTGGCCACCGCCCGCTACCTGGAGCCGCTGGCCGAGGTGCTCATCCACCTCGCCTACGCCCAGGGCCTCGGCCCGGAGATCGGCCTCGCCCTCCTCCGGGGCGGCGACGCGGCTCCCTGACAGCGGGTCAGTTCGCGGCGGCGCGGTGCCTCGTGACGGCGGGTCGGTGCCTCGTGGCGGCGGCGGGGTGGCTCGTGACGGCGGGTCGGGCGTCGAGGCCGCTCTCCGGCCGCGTGGTAGCGTCGCGGCGTGACGGGGGCCCGATCGTGATCAAGGTACTGCTGGCCGAGGACATGCACCTGATCCGGGGCGCGCTGGTCGCCCTGATCGGCATGGAGCCCGACATGGAGGTCGTCGGCCAGGTCGCCACCGGCGAGGACGCGGTGGCCCGCGCCACCGAACTCCGGCCCGAGGTGGTGGTGCTGGACATCCAGATGCCGGGCCGCCTGGACGGGCTGGCCGCCGCCGTGGAGATCCACGCCGGGGCGCCCGGGTGCGGCCTGCTGATGCTGACCTCCCACGGCCGGGCCGAGACGCTCCGACGCGCGCTCGCCGCCGGGGCGCGCGGCTTCGTCCTCAAGGACGCACCGCCCGAGCAACTCGCCGACGCGATCCGCCGCGTGGCCGCCAGCGAGACCGTGGTCGACCCGGCCCTGGCCGCCGCCGCCCTCACCGCACGCCCCAACCCCCTGACCCCACGCGAGACCGAACTCCTCCGGATGGCCCAGGACGGCGCCGACCCGGCCGAGATCGCGGCCCGGTGCTTCCTCGGCAAGGGCACGGTCCGCAACTACCTGGGCGCGATCGTCACCAAGCTCGACGCCCGCAACCGCCTCGACGCCGTCCGCATAGCCGTCGACAACGGCTGGCTCTGACGGCCGTTCCGTTCGAGCAGGTGAGGCGGCCCTGACGGTCTGACGGTCGCGGTACGTTCCCCGGACCGCGAACGCGAGCGGGCCGCACGCCCCAGGGGGTGTGCGGCCCGCCGTGCTCGGCTCAGACCGTCGCGAAGGCGGTGAAGGCACTGGCCAGCGAACGCTGGTAGGCGTGCACCGTCCCGCCGTCGGCCGTGCGGCCGAAGAGCTCGAACCGGCCGTCCGCGTCACTGCCGACCACCGGGTCGCCGACCGTCTGCCCGCCGAGATCGCTCCAGCCGGACCAGGTGCTGTTCGGCGCGACCTGGTGGACGTTCATGACGGCGCCGCTGCCGTTGCGGACGAACAGTTCCAGGTTGCCGTTGGCGCACAGGACCGCGGTCGGGGTGCCGACCAGGTTGACGCCGCCGAGGTCCGCCCACTCGTGCCAGGTTCCGTTCGGCCTGAGCTGCCAGGTGGTGGAGATCCCGCCGCCCGCGTTCCGGGCGAAGATCTGCTGGGTGCCGTCCGCGTTGGACGCCACCGCGGGGTCCGAGACGACGTTGCCGCCCAGGTCGACGAAGCCCGACCAGGTGCTGTTCGGCGCCACCTGATGGGCCGCCAGGACGTGACCGTCGGCGCGCCGGGCGAAGACCTCCTGGGTGCCGTCGGCGTTCCGGCCCACCGCCGGCGTGCCGGTGAGGCCGCTGCCGCCGAGGTCGGCCCACTCGTGCCAGGTTCCGTTCGGCCTGAGCTGCCAGGTGGTGGAGATCCCGCCGCCCGCGTTGCGGGCGAAGATCTGCTGGGTGCCGTCCGCGTTGGACGCCACGGCCGGGTCCGAGACGACGTTGCCGCCCAGGTCGACGAAGCCCGACCAGGTGCTGTTCGGCGCCACCTGATGGGCCGCCAGGACGTGGCCGTCGGCGCGCCGGGCGAAGACCTCCTGGGTGCCGTCGGCGTTCCGCCCCAGCACCGGGGTGCCGGTGAGGCCGCTGCCGCCGAGGTCCGTCCACTCGTGCCAGGTGCTGTTCGGCGCGTTCTGGTAGCGGACCCGGAAGCCGCCGCTGCCGTTGCTCTCGACGTAGTTCAGTGCGCCGTCGGCGTCGTTGCCGATCTGCTTGCGGCCGACCGCCGCCTCGTCGTCGACGATCTTGTCGTAGCGCTTGGGGACGTAGTCGCCCCGGGGGTGGCCGTCCAGGTCCGGGGCGTCCTTGGAAGCGTGGGTGATCCGCTGTACCGGAGTGTCGCCGAAGGTGTAGTACGAGAAGTGGGTGCGATCGCTCTCCCAGGCGTCGAACAGGATCACGTGCTCCTGCTCGTCCAGCAGGATGTCGCCGGCCTTGAGCTGGCTCCAGCCGATCGTGTGGGAGATCAGCCCGAGCGTGCGGGTCGAGTAGTCGGTACCGGTGTGCCAGGCCATGTCCACGTAGCCGGAGCAGTCCCGCCGGTAGTTGCGGTCACCCGTCGGCCCGGGAGAGTACCCGCTCTGACTGTAGGTACCGGGTTTGTGGTCCACCCAGTACTGCGCCCGCTCGATCACCTCGCTCCTGGTGATCCAGCCGTTGACGTCGGACACCATGGCGGCCCGGGCCGGGAGTTGGAGGACCACCAGCGTGGTGAGGGCGGTGACCAGGACGGCGAAGGCGCTGATCAGACGGCGTATCGATGTGCTCATGGCAGGTTCCACTCTCGGTTGCTCGGAGGACGGGAACGGAAGGACGGGCGGCGCGCACAGCGGGCCGGGCGCCGGTGGGCGAGCTCCGGGGGCTCGGCAAGGGCCCGGCGGCAGAGCTCACGGGCCGTCAGCCCGGCGCCGGTCCGGTCGACGGCCTCGGGGAGGAGGCTGTGTCGACCCACCGTCGCCGGGGCGGGCCCGGCCGTGCTCGACGTGGTCGGCCAGGTCGGCACGGCTACGGAGCAGTGGTCATGCCACGCCGAGCAGCCAGGGTTCGGCGGGCTGGGCCATGTTCGTCCCGGAGCCGGTGGCGAGCCAGAGCCTGCCGTCGTTGCCCTTCCACGCGACC
>NZ_JBSGEL010000046.1:13430-65534 GCF_053602875.1 Kitasatospora sp. NPDC004289
GGCCATCGTCACCAGGGAGGGGCTGGAGGAGCTGCCGTTGGTGTCGACGCCGAGCTGCCACGGTGCGGTGGGCTGGGCCATGGTGGTGCCGCTGCCGCTGCCGGTGGCGAGCCAGAGCTTTCCGTCGTCGCCCTTCCACGCGACCTCCCAGCCACCGCCCGGCAGGGCGGCCAGTGACGGGCTGGTGGTGTCGGCCACGCCGAGCAGCCAGGGTTCGGCGGGCTGGGCCATGTTCGTCCCGGAGCCGGTGGCGAGCCACAGCTTTCCGTCGTCGCCCTTCCACGCCACCTCCCAACCACCGCCGGTGAGTGCGGTGATCGACGGGCTGGTGCCGGGGAAGACGCCGAGCTGCCACGGTGCGGTGGGCCGGCCCATGGTCGTTCCGGAGCCGGTGCCCAGCCACAGCTTCCCGTCGTCGCCGACCCAGGCGGCGGCCCAGGTGCCGTCGGACAGTGTGGTGACGGACGGCTTGGTGTTCTGGGCGACGCCGAGCAGCCACGGCGCGGTGGGCTGGGCCATGGTGGTGCCGCTGCCGGTGCCCATCCACAGCTTGCCGTCGGTGCCGCGCCAGGTGGTGACGTATCCGCCGTTGGGCGCCGCCGCCAGACCGGAGGAACTGCTGTGCGGCACGGGCGGGTTGGTCTGCGTGGCGGCGACGGTCACGGTGGCCGGTCCGTAGGTGTGGTCGCGGCCGTCGATCTCGTTGGCGATGAAGGAGATCTGGTAGGTCCCGGCGGCCAGCCCGGCCGTGTTCCAGACGTACGGGTAGTTCGACGCCCCGCCGGCGTAGGGGGCCACCTGGCCGGTGGTGTAGCCGCCGGGGCCGGTGATCACGTACCGGCCGGTGTTGATGTAGCCGGACGCGCTCGCCAGCGCGGTGAGGCTGACGGTGCCGGAGACGCTCTGGCCGGAGGCGGCCCCGCCGCCGGCGTTGACGGCGACGGTGAAGCCGGCGGGGATCACCGCCCCGCCGCCCGCGCCGACGGGGCTGATGTAGCCGATGACCTTCTGGCCCCAGGCCTGGCCACCGATGGTCGGGTCGAGGCCGGGGTTCCGACGGACGCCGTTGCGCTCGTTGCCGCCGATGGTGGTGATGTTCGTCCGGGACACCACGCTCTCGACGAGGTTGACGTGCTCCACGTCGTAGTAGCCCAGCTTCTTCGGGTCGCTCGGCAGGGTCCTGCCGCTGCCGGCCCAGATCACGGCGTCCCCGGGCTGGGGGGTGTAGCTGCTGTCGCCGACCCAGTGGAAGGTGTTGTGCGCCGCACCGTACCCGGCGAAGGTGTAGGCGGCGGCGTCGATGGCTCCGGTGTCGACGGCTCCGGCCTGGCTCCACGTCCACTTCGCGAAGTCGGCGCACCACTCGTGACCGCTGCAGCTGCCGAGGAATCCGGTGCCTCCCGCGCTGTTGGTGCTGCACGGCCCCTTGTCGGTATTGGCGGCGGCGATGGCGGCCGCCGAGTTGCCCAGGGGCGTGGCGGCGAACGCCGGAGCTGCGGCAGTGGCGGCCAGCAGGACGGCACTCAGCGTTGCGGTGGCGGCAAGGCGGGTGATCCGGGACATGACTGTTCCTCAGGTCGTGTGGGTGTTCTCGTGCACGGCGAACGTCGGCGCGTGCGGATGACGGGGGCGGACGGCTGCCCTGCAGGACCAGCAGTCGGCCGGGCGGGCGCGAGTGATCAGCGGCCGGGGAAGTTCGGCGCGGGTACCGGTGGGAGGTAACGCCGGTTCAGCACGGGGGAGTTGCGGTAGCTGCGGGCGACCAGGGCGGCGGCGCGGCAGGTGGTGGCCCCGGCTCCGGCTCCGTCGGGCGGGAGGAGGAAGAGCAGCAGGTCGAGGCGGCCGGGCTCGCTGCGGGCGCTGGCGTGTTCCAGGCCGTCCTCGGGCGTGGCGTGCGCCCACAGGGCGTCGAGGGCTTCGGGAACCTCGGTCAGGGAGTCCGGGAGGGTGCCGGGGCGGTGGTCCAGGCTGGTGTAGACGATGTCCATCGGCGGGTCAGCCCCACTGGAACTCGTCCGGGTCCACCGCCGCGGGGGACGTGGTGGTGGCCGGCGTGGCCGACGTGGCGGGCACCGGGGAGGCAAGGGCCGTGGTGGCGGCTGCCGTGGGAAGCACGGTCACGGCGAGGGTGGTGACCGCGGTGGCGACGGCAAGAGACAGGCGGGTCATGGTCGTTGCCCTTCACGAGGCTGGAAGAGGGTGCGGGACACGGGCCGGTTCGACGCTCCGCGGTGGCGCTCGGTCCGTTCGCCGTTGCGGGTGGTCCCTGGTGGCGATGGCTCAAGCTTCGCGGCCCGGTGGTGGCGCCGGTAGGACTTCCGGCTGTCGCCAAGGCGCCTGGCGGGATTTCGACAGGACGGCGGGGCCGGGGACGTCCGCTTCGACCCGGTTCGTCCCGGGGCAGACCTGCGCAACAGCCCTGGACCCCGGCACTAGGGGCAGGCCCGCCAAATGCCTTGTGCGTGCACAAACACCCCAAAGTGGATCTTGAAGGGGATGTGAAGGGCCTGCCATCATGGGCGGCGATGCCGAAGCGCAACCGCGTCTTCACGGGGGGCAACACACCATGCTCGAATCGTTGGGGCTGTCCGGCCCCGCCGCGGCCGTCTACCAGGCCATGCTCGACCGGCCCGCTGTCGGAGTCGCCGCACTCGCCGCCGACCTGGACCTGACCGCCGACCGGGTGCGCGGCGGCCTGGACGAGCTCGCCGCCCTGCTGCTGGTGCGCGCATCGAGCGAACACCCCGGCCAGATGCGTGCGGTCAGTCCCGAAGTGGGCCTCGCCGACATGCTGGCCCGCCAGGAGGCCGAACTGGCAGCCCGACAGGCCCAGTTGGCAGCCTCCCGGGCTGCCGTCACCCGCCTGGTCGCCGACCGGGCCGAGACCCGGGCCGCCCACGGTGAACGCTTGCTCGGCATGGACGCCATCCAGGCCCGACTGGAGGAACTGTCCCGCGGTGCACGGGCCGAGTGCCTCGGCGTCCACCCCGGGACCGGCCACCGCCCCGAGGACCTGGCCGCGGCCCAGAGCGCCAACGGCCGAGCCCTGGCCCGCAGCGTCGCGATCAGGAGCCTCTACCAGGACGCCGTGCGCAACGTCCCGCACACCGTCGCCCACGCGAGCTGGGTACTCGACCACGGCGGCGAGATCCGCACCGCCCCGGTCATCCCGCAGCGCCTGGTCATCGTCGACCGTGCCCAGGCCCTCGTCCCGATCGACCCCGCCGACACGCGCAGAGGCGCACTCCACGTCACCGAACCCGGCCTGGTCGGCGCCTTGTGCGAACTCTTCGATCAGGCCTGGGCCACCGCCGTGCCCCTCGGTGCGACCCGCGCCCAGGACGCCGCGACGGGCCTGAGCGACACCGAACGCGAACTCCTGCGCCTGCTCGGCTCCGGCCTCACCGACGACACCGCCGGCCAGCGGCTCGGCGTCTCCTCCCGCACCGTCAACCGCCTGATGGCTTCCATCATGGAACGCCTGGAAGCCAGCAGCCGCTTCGAGGCGGGCATCAAGGCCGCTCACAAGGGCTGGCTCTGACGCCCGACGCCCGACGCCCGACGCCCGACGCCCGACGGTCCGGCGCCGCGTCGGGCGCCTCGACCGGGCGCACCCCCGGCCCCTCGTTCCACCGGCCGCGAGCTCGTACGGCCTGCCGGCCCGGTCGCAGAGGTCCTCCCCGGTGGAGCCGGTGTCGTCGGTCCGGCACGGCGGAGGGCGGCTCTCCCGGGTGGGTCGTCAAGAAGGGTGCAGGACCGTGAGTTCGTGGTGGCCGTCTGCCTGGTGGACCGTCAGGTGGCCGCCTGCGGCGCGGACCCGGTCGGTGAGGTTGGTGGTGCCGCGGCCGCCGGGGCGGGTGGGGGTGGTCGCGCCGTCGTTGCGGATGCGGAGGCCGGTGGCGTCGAGGTGCAGCAGGCAGTGGGTGGCGGTGCTGTGGCGCAGGACGTTGGTGACGGCCTCGCGGAGGACGATCGCCAGCAGCCGGTCGTCGCGGCGGGAGGTCCGGTGGATCGTGACGTGGATGCCGGCCGCCTCCAACAGGGCGCGGGCCGAGGTGAGTTCGGCGTCGAGGGAGAGATCGGGGTCCTCGTCGTAGGGGATGGCGCGCAGGGCCGTCAGGGAGCGGTGGGCGGTTGCGGTGATCTCCGACAGTTCGGCGGTCACGGCGTCCGCCGGGGAGAGGCGGAGGGCGAGTTCGGCGCGGACGGTGATGGCGGACAGGCCCTGGCCGAGGAGGTCGTGGACGTCGCGGGAGATGCGACGGCGCTCGCGGGAGACGGCGATGGCGGCCAGGGCGAGGCGGGCCTCGCGGGCTTCGAAGACCAGGCGGGTCTGGACGGCCAGGGCGTGCAGCATCGCGGCGACGGCCAGTGAGTTGAAGGCCCAGTACAGAACCTCGCCGGTCGGGTGGTCGCGGAGGGCGAGGGTCGCGGTCTGGAAGGCGAGCAGGCCCGCCGCGCCGAGGGTCCACCAGCGGCCGAGCAGCAGGAAGGTGGCCGCGGCGAAGCCGACCAGCTGCGGGTAGGCCTGCCCCGGGTGGAGGAGGGTGGCAACGGTCAGGACCAGGAGGGCGGTTGAGGTCCAGGCCAGCCCGGCGGGCCGTTCCCCCGGTGGGCGGGGGAGGGAGTGGTGGAGCTGGAGGCCGAGGACGGCGGCGGCGAGCAGGGCGGGGCCGGGGCGGCCGCCGAGGTAGATCAGGGCGATCAGCAGGTAGCCGCCGTGCACGGTGAGCAGGATCGGCAGGGCGAGGCGCGGGAGGAGGTCCTCGGGCGGTGCGGATGCGGGCGACGGCCGTTCCGGGACGGACCGGGCCAGGGCGGCCGCCTGCCTCGAGACCCTGATGATCTCGGCCAGTTCGCCCCGTGCGGCGAGGGCGAGGATCCCGGAGAGCGCCGTGCCGAGGGCGTCGTCCAGATCGCGCGAGGCGCGGGAGCGTTCCTCGGCCACGGCCGCGGCGACCAGCTCGGCGCGGACGGCGTGCACGGCGGCCCTGGTCCGGCCGAGCCGGGTCACGCCGAACAGCACCAGCCCCTGGCAGACGGCGTTGAGCAGGGCCAGCGCGACCGCGAACGGCTCGGCCGGCACCATCAGGCCCGCCCCCAGGACCACCCCGGCGAACACCACCCGGCGGCTGCGGCCGCGCAGGAGCAGCAGCGCCGAGGCCGCCACCGGACCGGCCGCCGCAGGGCCCGCCCAGGGCAGCAGGAGGACCTGGGCCGCCAAGGTCCAGCGGAGCCGGCGGTCCCGGCCCGCCGTCAGGCAGTGCAGGAGCTGCAACCCCAGGACCCCGGCCAGCGGGAGGCTCGGGACGGGGTGCAGGGGATCGAACACCACCCCCGCCAGGACCAGCACGATGATCAGCACGGACCGCACCTTACGTCCGGATCATGCGAATCACATGTCCGTTCGAGGTGTCAGGCACTGACGGCGGGTCAGGCCGGCGCGGCAGGCTCAGGGGCATGAAGAACGCGATCCGCCGCTCGGTCACCGCCGCGGCCCTGCTCACCGTGGCGCTGCACACCGTAGCCCTGTACACCGTTCCGGCCGCCGCCGAGCCCGTCGGTCGGGAGGCCGGGCTCGGTGCGGCGATCGACCGGGCGGTCACCGGGATGCTCGCCGCCGACCGGATACCGGGCGCGGCGGTGGTCGTGGTGGAGGGCGGCCGGACGGCGCTCAGCAAGGGCTACGGCGTGGCCGACGTCCGGACCGGGCGGCCGGTGGACAGCGCCACCCCGTTCCTCACCGGCTCGCTCGCGAAGGTCTTCACCGCCGAGGCCGTCCTGCGGCTGGCCGCCGAGGGCCGGATCGACCTCCGGGCCGACGTGAACCGCTACCTGACGGCCTTTCGGATCGCCGACACCTACCCCGGCCGCCCGGTGACGGTGGAGCACCTGCTCACCCACACCGCCGGCTTCGACGAGGACCTGGTCGGCCTCGCGGAGGAGGACCAGGCGGACCTGGCGACGCTGGCCGAGAGCGTGAAGGACCGCCAGCCGCCCCGGGTCCGTCCGCCCGGCACCCGAATCGCCTACGACAACTACGGCCTGGCGCTGGCCGGGTACCTGGTGGAGGTGGTCTCGGGCCGCCCGTTCGACCGGTACCTGGCGGAGGAGGTGTTCGCCGCCCACGGCATGACGGGCTCGACGGCCGCCCTGCCCCACCCCGCGCCCGTCGCCGCCCGGCTCGCCCGCGGCTACCGCCCCGAGGGCGCCGGCTACGTCGAGCAGCGCGGCCAGTACGCGCCCTGGACGCCGTCCGGCACCGGGCCCGCCGTCACCCCGGACGACATGGGCCGGTACCTGGCCGACCAGCTGAAGGGGGATCAGCTCGCCCGGTCCATGCAGCAGAGCCGGCTGACCGCCGACGACCGGATGCCCGGCATGGGCTACGTCCTCGAACACCGTCTGCGGAAGGGCCGCCCGGTGGTGTGGAAGGACGGCGACGTCCCCGGCTACCACAGCGCGATGGCGCTGCTGCCGGAGCAGGGCTTCGGCGTGTACGTGGCCGTCAACGGGGACGGGACCGGCGCCGTCGGCCCCTGGGACGTCCGGAGGATCGTGGACCTGGTCCTGGACAGCCGCCTCCCCGCGCCTCCCGCGCCTCCCGTGCCGGAGGCCCCGGTAACTCCGGTGGCGGTCGGGGCAGCGGACCACTCCGGGTCGTACCGGTCCAGCAGGACCAGCCGGAGCAGCCTGATGAAGGCGGCCACGCTGTTCGCCGTTCCGACGGTGGAGGCGCAGCCGGACGGCACGCTCACCACCACCGGACTCTCCCCCGACCCGGCCCGTCCGACCCAGCACTGGATCCCCGTCGGCCCCGGGCTCTACCGGGAACGGGACGGCGAGGCCCGGATCTCCTTCCCCGGGGACGGCGTCCTGGTCTCCTCCGAATTCCCCTCCGAGGTCTACGAGAAGCTGCCCTGGTACGACAGCCCGACGCTGGATGCCCCGCTGTTCGGGGCCGGTGCGGCGGCGCTGGTGGCCGCTGCCGTCGGCATCCCGGTCGCGGCGGCCATCCGGCGGGTCAGGCGGCGTCCGGCCGCACCGCGAGCGGCCCGGTTCGCACTGCTCGCCGCCTGGGGGTGCGGGGCGCTGAGCGCCGGTTTCCTGGGCGGGTTCGCCGTGGTGGGGGCCGATCCGAACGTCCTGATGGCGGCCGTCCCGCTGAACGCGCCCGGGCTGGCGGCCGTGCCGGTGCTGGCGACCGCCGCGCTGGCCTGCGCCCTGCCGATGGCGCCGGCCACGGTGCTGGCCTGGCGCTGCGGGTGGTGGAGCCGGACCGGCCGCGTCGCGTACACCCTGCTGACGGTGGGCGCGGCCGGGTTCTTCGCGGTGGCGTTCGACTACCGCCTGCTGCTGCCCTGAACGCGGGTCACCTGCGGATTCCCGTTCGTGTGCAGGTGGGAGGCCGTGCGAGGATGCCGGGTCAGCTGCCTGGAGGACCGACCGATGCCCGCACCCCTGCCCGTGCCCCCGTCCCTGCCCGTACGCCGCGTGCTCGGCGGCCGTCCGTTCGCCGAGATCGGCGAGCCCGTGGCGGCCGAGCGCAGCGAGGAGCGGGGAGAGGTCGCGGTCGGCGGCGAGCTGGGGGACCTGCAGTGGCCGGGGCGGGACGTCGCAGGCTGGCACGGCCACCGCGTCGGCGTCTACGGGACCGACGCCCTGGACTGCCGACGGCTCGTCAGCAGCCGCTGGCCGGTGCGCTCGCTCGCCTTCCACCCGAGCCTGCCGCTGCTGGCGGTCGGGACGGGCGACTACGACGGCGGCTACATGTTCGAGGGCGAACTGCTGCTCGTCGACCTCACGGACGGGCGCACGGTCTCCGCCCTGGAGCACGACCGCGAGGTGCGGCGGGTGCGCTGGCGGCAGGACGGCCGTGCACTCGAACTGCTGCTGGCCCCGCCGGACGAGGACACGGCGAAGAAGCCGTTCACCCGCGGCTTCGAGGCGCTCGTCGAGCGGGCGGACTGGCGGGCCGTCACCGAACGGAGCGTGACCTCGCGCGAGCTCGGCGGTTCGTCGGTGAAGGCCGGACACGACCGCGGCCCGGCGAAGGAGGCCGCCCGGGACCTGGTCGCCGGTCTCGCCGGCGGACGGTCACCGCGGCGCCAGGTCTGGGCCGTCGAGGCGCTGGCCGACGGCCGGGTGCTGGCCGCGCTGGAGGGCACCGCACTGGAGTGCTGGCTGCCCTCCGGCGAGCCCGCCTGGTCGGTGCCCGACCCGGACGGCGGGCGGCAGCTCGCGGTCTGCCCGGGTGAGGCGGCGGCGTGGGTCAACGTGCCCCGGCGTCGGCGTTGGACGGGCTCCGACGGGGAGGACGTCCCGAGCACCGTCGACCTGCTCTCACTGGCCGACGGCAGCACCCTCGGCTCGGCGCAGGTCCCCTTCCCGGCCTCGATGACGTCCGACGACCGCGGGTGGATCGCGCTGCGCGACACCCGCGACGAGGAGTCGAAGCCCGCGTTGGTGCTGATCTCGCCGGAGCGGGAGGTCGTGGCGGGCCCGACGGTCGGCGGCTACGACCTCTTCAACCACCACCTGGAGGTGCGGCGCGGCCCCGAGCTGCTGTTCATCCAGGGCAAGCGGAAGAAGCCCTGGAAGGAGCGGCGGTTCGTCTCGCTCGCCCCGGAGACGGGCGGCGGCAAGGCGAAGGTCCGCGAACACTTCCCGCTGGAGTGGGACACCGAGCGGAACGGGCGGCTCTTCGGCGGCCCGGCCGTACGCCTCTCCGAAGGCGGCGAGGCCCTGGTCCACGCGGGCTGGATCCACCACGGGCACGGCCTGCTGCCCGGGAACGCGTTCATCGCCCGGCGCGGCTTCCCGGACGGAACCCTGCAGTGGGCGTTCACCGGCGACCACCCCGCCACCGCGCTCGACACCGACGGCCGGACGGTCTACGCGGCCCTCACCTCCGGCGAGGTCCTCGCCCTCGACGCGGTGGACGGCGCGGTGCTGTGGCGCTCTCGCGCGGAGGTCTGCGGGGTGCCGACCGTCGTCCTCTCGCTGACGGTGTCGGGTGGCGGGGAGCTGGTCCTCGGCACGGTGGACGGGCGGATCCTGCTCTGTCCTGTCGGGGGCCGGGGCTAACCTGCGGCCGAGCGGACCAGTGGTGATCAGGGAGGACGTGCCATGGGTGGCAACGAGTGGACGGCGACGGGGCCGTACCAGGAGGACCTGGGGGCGGCCTTCCGGCAGGCACAGAAGGACGAGCTGACGAGGGATCACCACGGGTTTCCGGGGCGGGACATCGTCGAGCTCTGGGAGGACGAGGCCTGGCAGGAGTACATCCTGACCGGGGGCACGTGCACGGTGCTCGACCACCACGCGCTGATCGACGCCGAGGCGGGCGACCAGTTCGCCATGATGCGCCCCCTGACCGAGGCCGAGATCCGCGGCTGGGCCCCCGACGGCCGGCCCACGCGCGAGCAGTGGGAGGCCGCAACGCGCCGGCTGCTCGACCCGGTCGAGGGTGGGATCGGCCGGTGCACGGTGCTGTACCGGGACGGTGAACCCGCCGAGATCGGCTACCGGGGCTGCACTGCGGACTAGCTCCGTGCAGTGGTCCGGTGGCGCCCGCCTAACGGGGGGTCACGACCGGGGCGGAGGGGCGGCCGGTGGTGGGGTCGAGGGTGAAGACCGCGGTCTCCTCGTCCGTGGTCACGGTGATCCGGTCGGTTCCGGACCAGGAGGCGCGGCCGAAGTTGCCGCGGGGGTCGCGGTCCCGCCACACGCCCAGGTCCCAGTGGCGGGCCGACCAGCCGCTGCCGGTCAGCACCTGCACCTGGTAGTCCGGGTCGATGGAGCCGGAGACGTTGGTCACCAGCAGCACGCGGTCCGGGCGGTCGGGGTCGGCCACCCGGGTCACCGAAAGGCCGTCGCCCCCGAAGACCACGGCCAGGAAGACGATCGGCGCACCGACGATCAGCAGGGCCACCAGACCGGCCGCGCAGCCGACCTGCGACCACACGGTGCGGAACTCCAGCTCCACCACCAGCGACACCACGGTCAGCCCGATCGCGGTGCCGACCAGCAGCACGGGGTGGTCCAGCCAGTCCTCCAGCACCACCAGGCCGCCCGACCGGCGGGCGAACCTCCCCGGCAGGTAGGCCAGGACCGCCAGCAGGGCCAGGCCCCTGAGCGACCACGCGATCCGTCTGCGCCGCTGCGCCGTCATCCGCCCCCGTTTGATCATGGGCGGGACTGTACTACGCCGCTCGACCGGGCCCGCCGGGCCCCCGTCCTGAGGGGCCGTCAGGGCCGGTGTCCTAGCGGTACCAGGTGCGGATGGCGGTGGCGGCCTCGCGGACGTCGGCGTGGCCGTCGCGGATGCGGGCGGCGAGTTCGGCGGCCTGCTTGGGTTCGGCGGTGACGATCACGCCGGAGGCGGCGAGGTAGGAGGCGGCGACCACGGCGGCGAAGTGCTCGTTGGCGAACTCCAGGGCGGGGACGCGGACCAGTTGGTGCATCAGGGCGGCGGCGCGCTGGTTGACGGCGCCGTAGACGGGGACGTCCATCACCTCGTCCACGTGACGGGCGACGGCGGCGGCCAGGGTGCCGTAGTCGGTGACGTCGGGATCGGTGGGCAGGAACTGGTGGGCGATGTCCAGCAGCCAGGCCCGGTCCACGCGCAGGATCACGCCGCGTCCGCCGTCCCGGCGTCGGCCCGCTTGCCGGCCGGGTACGGCCCGAACTCCGCCTCGAAGGCGGGGCCCCAGGCCTGCGCGAAGTGCGCGGCGGCGGTGAGGAACCGCTCCCGCCGCTCGTCGGCCTCCTCGGCCAGGACCTTGCGCGCGTAGTCGGGGAGGGTCATCCCGGCGGCCTCGGCGCGCTGCTCCAGTGCCTCGTGCACCCCGTCGTCCAGCCGCACGTTCAGTTGCTTCATGGCTCCAACGTAGCGAAGGGTAGGTGGCGCTACAAGGAGTGCAGGGCGGTGAGGGCTTCGGCGGCGGTGGCTTCGGGGGAGGGGAGGGCGTCGACGGTGCGGAGGATGCCCTGGGCCGCGTAGTGGTGGGCGAGGGGTTCGACGGTCGAGGCCAGGTGTTCGAGCTTGCGGAGGGTCTCCTCGGGGTGCTCGCCCGGTGAGCGGGCCGCGCGGTGGCGGACGAAGCGGTCGACGGTGGGTGGGGTGGGCCTGACGAGGAGGACGGCGTCGAGTGGTGTGCCGAGGCTCTGCAGGTCCTGGTCCAGGGCGACGGCCTGCTCGGGGGTGCGGGGGTGGCCGGTGAGGAGGAAGGCGGTCGGGCTTGTGTCGGTCAGGTGCTCGCGGACGGCCTCGGCCACCAGTCCGTCCGGCACGAGGTGTCCGCCGTCGATCCGCTCCTGGATCCGGACTCCCGTCGGTGTGCCCCGGTGGAGGTGGCTGCGGACCACGTCGCCGAGGTTGATGCCGGGGATGCCGAGGGAGCGGGCCAGGAGGTGGGCGGGGGTGTCGCGCTCCCAGAACGGAGGCGCGAAGAGCAGGATGCGCACCAGGTGATCCTCTCCTACCGCTCGAAGTGGATCCAGTGGCCCTCGGAGACTACCTCGACGGTGCCGTTCACCACGGTGATCGCCGATTCGTCGTCCAGGGCGTAGCCCGGGACGGGGAGGCGGGCGGCCCAGCGTTCGGCGTCGGGGGTGGTGTTGTCGGGGCACATCGGGTTGTCGAGGTGGGGGAAGACCGCGAAGTCGACCAGGCCGAGGGCGGTGTCGTCGTCGGGGGCGGCGGTGGGTGGCTGCCAGCCGAGGAACTCGCGGCCGACGTGCGGGGCCGTCACCATGCTGCCGGCGCTCAGGCCGACGTAGACCGTGTCCTGGAGGGTGGGGAAGAGCGCCGCGAGGCCCGAGGTGAGCATCCAGTGGTGCAGGTAGCGGACGTCGCCGCCGCAGACCAGGAGGGCGTCGGTCTCGCGGACCAGGGGGATCCAGTGGTTGTCGGGGAGGCTGGGGAGTGCGGTGAGTTCCAGCATGCCGACGGACTTCCAGCCGAGCTCGACCAGGGGGGTGGGGGACTGCCCGGCGATCTGACGCCAGGTCATCTCGGCGGTGCGGGGGTACATGCCGTACATCGCGGTGGGGATGCACAGGGCGGTGGCGTCGGCGACGGGCTTGTCGAGGAGGTGGGTGAGCGCGTCGCGGATGGTCCCGTTGCTGACGCCGCCGGAGGTGAGGAGGAGTTTCATCGGGCCTTCCGTCGGGGGTCGGGGCAATGGGGCGGAGGTCAGAGGTCGGAGGTCAGGCCAGCCCGGCCGCGATGGCGCGGCGGACGGCGTCGGCGCGGTCCTGGATGTCGGCCTTGGCGAAGAGGTTGTTGATGTGGGTTTTGACCGTGGCCTCGCTGACGAAGAGCTCTTCGGCGATGGCCCGGTTCGGCAGGCCGCGGCCGATCGCCGCGAGGACCTCGCGTTCGCGGCGGGTGAGGTCGGCGGGCAGCGGCTGCGGTTCGGCGGAGGAGCGGTTGCGGGCGGTGGCGAGCAGGCGGTCCTGGACCTCGCGGTCCAGGACGGACTGGCCGGCCGCGGCTGCGCGGACGGCGCGGAGGATGTCCTGGCGGCCGGCGTTCTTGGTGAGGTAGCCGCGGGCCCCGGCGCCGAGGGCGGCCATGATGGACTCGTCGTCGGCGAAGGTGGTGAGCACCACGACGGCCACCTGCGGGTGTTCGGCGGTCAGTCGGCGGGTGGTCTCGATCCCGTCCAGGACCGGCATCCGAAGGTCCATCAGCACCACGTCCACCGGCTGCCCGGCGGCCAGCGCCGCGAGCACCTCGGTGCCGTCGGCCGCCGCCGCGACCACCTCCACGTCGGCCGCCAGGTCGAGCACCGCGGCCAGCGGCTCGCGCACGGCGGCCTGGTCGTCGGCGACCACCACCCGCAGCGGCCGGTTCTCCTCGTCCGGTGCGTCGTTCATCCCGGGATCACCGCCTCCACCAGCCAGCCTCCCCGGTCCGGTCCCTCGGTGACCGGTCCCGTGGTGAGGGTGCCGCCCAGCAGGGCGACCCGTTCCCGCATTCCTACCAGGCCGAGGCCGCTGCCGGCCGTCGGATGCCCGGAGTGCCGGGCGGGTCCGTTGCGGACCCGGAGGGTGGTGGAAGCGTCCGCGAAGGCCAGCTCCACCGTGACGGGGCCGCCGGGGGCGTGGCGGGTCGCGTTGGTCAGCGCCTCCTGGGCGATCCGCAGGAGGTTCTGGGTGGAGCGCGCGGACAGGTCGCGGACGGTGCCGATCACCCGCAGGGCGTCGCGGTGCCCGGAGGACTCCGCCATCGCGGTGAGGCTCTCCACCAGCGGGAGGGCGTCCTCGCGCAGCGCGTGCACCGTCCACTGCGCCTGCCGCAGGCTCTCCCGGACCAGGTCGTGCGCCTTGGCGTTGGCCTCCCGCACCTTCGCCAGGTCACCGGTCTCGATCAGCGCGTCGGCCAGCTCCAGCTGCATGTTGATCCCGGCCAGCGAGTGCGCCAGCACGTCGTGGACGTCCCGGGCGATCCGGCCGCGTTCGGTCAGCACGGCGGCCTGGGCCTCGGCCCGGGCGGCGCGTTCGGCCGACTCGGCGGAGGCCACCATCGCCTCCACCGCCCGCTGCCTGCTCCGGCTGAGCATGCCCGTGACCACCGGGACGCCGGTGGTCAGGCCGACCGTCCAGGGAAGCTGCTCGTGGCCCGGGCCGAGGCCGAAGTACAGCACCGCGCCGCAGAGCAGGCTGGTCAGGGCGGCCAGGACGAGGGCCTGCCGGGCCGGGAAGCGGAAGCCGATGTGACCGGCCAGGAAGTAGGCGAACAGGAAGCCGGAACCGCTGCTGCTCAGCCCGGTCAGCGCCGCGGCGGCCAGGACGCCACCGGTCAGCAGGGGCAGGGTGATCCGGGGCGGGCAGTCCGCCGGGAGGTGACGGGACGTCAGGGCGAGCGAGCAGACCACCAGCAGGAGGAGGACGGCCAGGCCGCGGCCGGTGAGGCCGAGCGGACGGGTGGTCAGGAACGCGGAGGCGATCACCACCAGGGTGACGACCCAGCGGACCGCGCCGTCCTGACGGAGCAGCACGGTGCGGTGGCCGCCCGGCCCCTGATCAGGGGTCGGGCGGGGGCTGGAGGTGTTCACGGACACGGCGCGACCCTACTCCCGGTTCAGGACGCCCGGCCGGTGCCGACCACGGCCCGCGCGTCGGCCGACTGCGGCAGGACGGTGCTCACGGTGCGGCTGCGCAGGTAGATGGTGGCCAGCCTGGTCACCACCTCGGTGAGCGCCATCAGGACGAAGGCGGCGACCCAGGCCTGCTGACTCGTGATCCGGTGGTCGGCACTGAACCGGGCCACGTGGGGCGCGCCGCCGCCGTAGGTGACCCAGAGCTGGAAGGCCATCCGGGTGCCCATGCCCAGCACCCAGAGGGCGGCGGAGGTGGCTCCCGCCTTGATGAACAGCTGCCCGCCGCGGTTGCGGATCCGGGTGAAGAGGCCGCCGGCGATGCCGAGCGCGGCGCCGAAGGCGACCAGGACGGTGATCAGCACCAGGTCGTTGCCGCCGGTGGGCACGCCGTCGAGGTAGCTGTTGGCCACGAAGGCCACGATGGCGAGCGGGACGAGGTAGGAGCGGCGGTCCAGGCGGCCCTCGCGGAGCTGGCGGAAGACCACGAGGAGGAGGGCGAGGTCGGTGATCCATTCGGTGGTTGTCATGGGTCCAAGCCTGCTGATCAGGGGCTCGGAACACCTGCACCCACGGGTGGAAAGAGGGGTGGAGAAAGCGGGTGGAGCTCCTGTCGCAGGCGGCTCGGTGGCTGCGCGTGAGGCCTGCACGCCGGCTGCGCCGCGAGGGCTGGGTCCTGCGCTGATCCGGTGGCCGACGAGGTGGTGGCCACCGAGTTGCCGAACCGGTTTGGGCTCCGTTCGAGGTCAACTCATGATGATGGCAGGGGTCTTCCCGGCCGCGTCAACGAGCGCTGCGCGGTCCGCGAGCGATGATCGGTGAGCCACCGTCCTGCGGCAGGACGACCAGGAACCGCCAGAGGCCGGTCTCCACGTTCGCCAGTCCGATCGTCGCTGCGGATGCGAAAGCCTCGGCTGCGGTCCCGCTGCCCTCGGTCAGCTCGTCGAGCTCCGCGTAGAACTTCGCCAGGTCCGCGGAGGGGCCGCTGATCCACGAACGGACGTTCGCCCCCTTGCGCAGCGCGGCGAGCAACTCGTCACGCATCGTGCCCTGAGCCGATTCCAGGACTCGACCGTGAAGGCGTTCCTGGACGCACGGCTGTGTCCGGGACAGCTCGGCCTCCTGGCGACACCGCCGGCACGACTGCAGGGCGTCGGGAACGAAGAGATGCAGGTGGACGGTGGTGTACCGCGCAGAGATTCCGCACAGCGTCCCGCGCTCGCCCGCCGCATGCTCGACACCGGGAACGCCGTTCACCCCGCAGGCACCGAAGCGGGCCGGCTCTCGCGCTGTGGCAAACGACCAGTCATCGTTCGGGGCATCGATCACGCGGAGAGCATGCCACAGCGGCTTCTCGCCCGATCACGATCACCGACGTCGCGAGTTCAACTCGTCGACGAGCGCCACGAGGGTGTTCACGGTTGGGGGCGTGTGGGGGCCGCGTGGTCGGGGTCGAGGGCGTCGGCACGTTGCCGTAGTTCGGCGGCGATCGGGTCCCAGTCGGGGCCGTGGCATTCGAGGTTGAGTGCGGCCTCGCGCATCAGGTCCGGCTCGTCGGGGCGTTGCAGCAGGATCAGCCGGTAGGAGAGGTTGCGCAGCCACACCGGCAGGTGGCCGTCGACGTAGTGGGGGCAGAGGGCCCGCAGCATGGCCAGGATCGTTCCGGCGTCGGCGAAGGTCAGCTCCTCGACGAAGTAGACCTCGTCGTGATCGCGCACCGGACAGCCCGGTGTCGGTCGTGGCCCGTCGCCGTAGAGGCACTGGGCGTGCTCGGTCAGTGTGCTGTGCATCCGGCCGATCCTACGGCCGCCGGCGTTCTCCTCCCGGGTCGCTCACCGCTCAGGCGAGGTGGAGGTCGACGTAGGGGACGGTGTCGCCGGGGAGGGTGTAGCGGTCGGTCTCGGTGAAGCCGTGGTGGAGGGCGAAGAGGAGGCCGTCGTGGTTGGAGGCGAGGACGACGGTGGTGACGGCGGTGGCGCCGAGGGTGCGGGCGTGGGCGAGTTCGTGGTGGTAGAGGGCGGTGCCGTGGCCCTGGCGGCGGTGGGCGGGGAGGATGCGGGCGATGACGGTGGTGGCGGGCTCGTCGTCCGTCGGTGGGCGGACGGTCGCGCAGCCGATGAGGAGGCCGTCGAGGTGGGCGAGGGTGAGGCGGTTGCGGGTGGCGCGTTCGCGGATCTCGTCCGGGGTGAGTTGGTGGGTGGGGATGATCGTGTTGTGGACGTGCTGCCAGTCGAGGAGGTCGGACTCGCCGTCCACGACCCGGATCTGAAGATCGCTCATGGGGGTAGCGAAGCGGGCGGGCGGCGGTGGCGTCAACCGGGATTCGGACACCGGGATTCGGACGTGGACGCGGACGGGCCCCGGCACCGGGAGGCGGTGGCGGGGCCCGTGCGGAGGTGAGGCGGTGTCAGGGGCTGACGGCCAGGACCAGGTAGGCGCCCATCACGGCGAGGTGGACGCCGCCCTGGAGCGGGGTGGCGCGGCCGGGCATGACGGTGAGGGTGCCGACGGCGATGGTCAGGGCCAGCAGCACCATGTGGGTGGAGTCGAGGCCGAGCACCAGGGGGCCGCTGAGCCAGGCCGAGGCGACGGCGACGGCGGGGATGGTGAGGCCGATGGAGGCGAGGGCCGAGCCGTGCGCCAGGTTGAGGCTGGTCTGGAGGCGGTTGCGGCCGGCCGCGCGGACGGCGGCGATGGTCTCGGGGGCGAGCACCAGCATGGCGATCACCACACCGACCACCGAGGAGGGCAGTCCGGCGTCGGCCACGGTGCGCTCGATGGTGGGGGAGACGCCCTTGCCGAGGCCGACCACGGCGACCAGGGCGACGCCGAGCAGGGCGAGGCTGATCCAGGCCTGCTGCTTGGTCGGCGGCTCGGCGTGGTCGTCGTCGTGGCCGCCGACGTCGTCGAGGATCCGGCCGCTGGGGGAGAGGGGGAGGAAGTAGTCGCGGTGACGGACCGTCAGGGTGCTGACGAAGAGCCCGTAGACCAGCAGCGAGGCGACGGCGGCGAAGACCAGCTGGGTGGTGGAGAACTGCGGACCGGGCTTGCTGGTGGTGAAGGTCGGCAGCACCAGGCTCAGGGTGGCCAGGGTGGCGATCGCGCTGAAGGCCGCGCCGGTGCCCTCGGGGTTGAACACCGCGACCCGGTGGCGCAGTGCGGTGACCAGGATGGAGAGGCCGACGATCCCGTTGCAGGTGATCATCACGGCGGCGAACACGGTGTCCCGGGCCAGGGTGGCGTTCTTCTCGTTGCCGTCGGCCATCAGCGTGACGATCAGGGCCACCTCGATGATGGTGACCGCCACCGCCAGGACCAGGGAGCCGAACGGTTCGCCCACCCGGTGGGCGATCACCTCCGCGTGGTGCACCGCCGCCAGCACCGAGCCCGCGAGGAACAGCGCCACCACCGCGACCACCGGGCCGGGCAGTGATCTGCCCCAGGTGCAGGCGAGCAGCACGAAGGCGAGTACGGGTACGAGGGTGGTCCACTTCACAGCTTCACGACGGGCCTGGGCGTTCATGACCTCGAGTTTTCCAGCCGGGGGAGCCCTGGCACGAAGCCCCGGCCGCCCTCGGCGTGTCGCCCGTGGCGGCCCCGGCGGGGAGTGGCCGGGGCCGCCACGGGTGACGCTGCGTCAGTGTCCGGCGTGCAGCGAGTCGGTGGCCTTGATCTGCTTCCAGGACCTGGGCTCCTGCGGGGCCGCGGCCTTGGCGAGGCCCTGCGGAGCCGAGGCGGCGGCGGGGGTGGTGGCGGTGCCGGGGGCCGGCTTGCCCGGGGTGAGCAGCCAGCTGTCGAGCAGGGCGGACAGCGGCTTGCCGGAGATCCGCTCGGCGTAGGAGCGGAAGTCCGCCAGGGAGGCGTTGCCGAGCCGGTGCTCGGCCGGCCAGCCGCGCAGGATAGCGAAGAAGGCCTGCTCGCCGACCGCGTTGCGCAGCGCCTGGACGGCGAGGGCGCCCCGGTCATAGACGGCGCTGTGGAACTGGTTGTCCGCGCCCGGGTCGCCGGGGAGCACCTGCCACCACGGGTCGTCGGCCGGGCGGGAGGAGTACGTCCAGTCGGCCAGCTCCTGGGCGGTGCCCTCGCCCTCGTGCTCGGACCAGAGCCACTGGGCGTAGCGGGCGAAGCCCTCGTTCAGCCAGATGTCGCTCCAGCGCTCCAGCGAGACGCTGTCGCCGTACCACTGGTGGGCCAGCTCGTGGGCGACCACGGAGGTGTTGGAGCCGGCGGCGAAGACCTTGGGGCTGTAGAAGACCTGACCCTGCGTCTCCAGGGCGTACCGGGTGGGCACGTTGGGGACGTAGCCGCCGACGGTGGCGAAGGGGTACGGGCCGAACTGGGTGGCCAGCCAGTCGGTGATCTCGCCGGTGCGCTCCAGGCTGGCGCGGGCCGCTCCCTCGTACTCGCCGAGGTCGCGGCTGTAGGCGGTGATGACGGGGACGCCGGCGGCCGTGGTGGTGGTCGTGGTGTCCAGGTCGAAGCGGCCGACGGCGAGGGTGGCCAGGTAGGTGGCCTGCGGCTTGGTCTGGCGCCAGCTGTACCTGGTCCAGCCGAGCTTGGAGGACTGGCCGACCAGGGCGCCGTTGCTGATCGCCTGGGTGCCGTCCGGGACGGCGACGGAGACGTCGAAGGTGGCCTTGTCGGTCGGGTGGTCGTTGCTCGGGTACCACCACCAGGAGCCCTCGGGCTCGTTGGCCGCGACGCCGCCGTCCGGGGTGCGCTGCCAGCCGGTCCAGCCGTAGACCTTCCGGCTGGAGGGGACGTCGGAGTACCGGACGACGACGGTCACCTTCTTGCCCTTGGCGAGCGGGGCGGCGGGGGTGATCTCCAGCTCGTGGTCGCCGGTGGCGGCGAACTTCGCCTGACGGCCGTTCACCTGCACCTCCTGGACGGCCAGGGCGAAGTCCAGGTTGAAGCGGGCCAGCGCCTCGGTGGTGGTGGCCAGGATGGTGGCCGTGCCCGAGAGCCGGTCGGTGGCGGGCTGGTAGGTCAGGCGCAGGTCGTAGTGCGAGACGTCGTAGCCGCCGTTGCCGTAGTCCGGGTAGTACGGGTCGCCGACGCCGGCGGAGCCGTAGGGGGCCGTGCCCGCGGTGGCGGGTTGGGCCAGGAGCAGGACGGCTGCTGCGGCGGCGGCGAGGGTCAGCCTGGTGCGCACGGGGTCCTCCGGTGCGTCGAGTACGGACGGGGTCGTTCGACGCTAGAGCGTGCGCGGGCCGGTGGGGTGGGGATCGGCGGGGCCGTTATGAAATGTTCACGCCAGTTCATTTGCCGCAACGGGCGCCGCCGGGACGGTCGGTGACGGGTCGTCGAACGCCGTGACGTCCTCCTCGCGGACCAGGTTGTCGGCGGCGAGCACGTCGCTGCGCAGTGCCGAACCGGCGGCGGCCCGCGCGGTGGCGACGGCCGGGTGGGAGAAGGACAGGGTCAGGACGTACGGGGGCGGCCCGGTGATGGTGTTGTGGCCGTCGATGGGTGAGGAGAGCCCCCGCCCGATCCGGCTGAGGTCCTGGCCGGGGCAGAGTGCCAGCGCGTCCAGCCGGACGGTGCCGCCGAGCGGGGCCGCCAGGCCGCCGTCCGGGGTGCGCGTGGTGCCCTCGACGAGGGTGACGGGGAGGTGGTGGCCGCCGGCCACCAGTCCGTCCGGGCCCTCGATCTCGACGGTCACGCCCTCGGCGCCGAGGGAGGCGGGGAGGGTGAGCGGCACCAGGCCCGGGGCGACGGCGAGGTCGATCTCGAACGCGCCGGGGTCGTCGCCGGAGAGGCGCTGCGAACCGTAGGAGGTGAGCACCAGCTGCGGGCCCTTGATCCGCCCCACCGGCTCGAACGGCGGGAGGGCGTGGCGGTGCCGGCCCTTGGCGCCGCACGCGCTGCCCATCGAGGTGCCGCCGCCGGGCAGGGCCAGGTCGGTGGTCGAGCCCACGACCGGGTTGTGGATGGGACGGCCGCCGCGGTGGGCGGGGGAGAAGTCGGAGTAGCCGACCGCCACCGCGAGGAGCAGCAGTCCGCAGAGCACCCAGAGCGCGAGCTTGCCCCGGCGGTCGATCCAGCGGGAGGCCTTCGCCGACACCGGATCGGACGGCGACCAGCGACGGCCGCCGGGGTCGACCGGGGCCTCCTCCCGCCACCGGGCGGCGAGCATCCGGGCCCGGGCCGAACCCTCCTGGGCGGTCGCGCCCTTGACGAAGTCCTCGTCCAGCACCAGCCCCTCGAACGGGTCCGGCCCGGAGGGGCGGTCAGTGGGGTTTCTGGGGTCCGGGCGACGCTGGTCCGGATCTTCGGCTATCGGCACGGGCAGAAGTATGCACCGGTGCACCGACGGTCCGGTCGCTAGGGTGGGGCCATGATCATTCCACTGCCGCCGGGCGACTTCCGGGCGTACCTGGTTCGACTGCGACGGGACCGTCGTCGACTCCATGCCCGTCCACCACCGGGCGTGGAGCGCGGCCGTCGGTGAGTGGGGCGGCGAGTTCCCCGAGGACCTCTTCTACGCCTGGGGCGGCCGCCCGGTCGCCGACATCGTCGCGGACCTGAACGCGCGTCAGGGCCTGGCCATGCCCGTCGCCGAGGTGGCCGCCCGCCGCGAGGAGCTCTACCGCGAGCTGCTCCCCGAGGTGGCGCTGCTACCCGGCATCCTGCCGCATGTCGAGGAGGCCTTCCATCACCGCCGCTCGGCGGTGGTCTCCGGCAGCACCCGCGCGTCCGTCGAGGCCTCGCTGAAGGCGGTGGGCGTGGAGGGGATGTTCGCGACCCTGGTCTGCGCCGAGGACGTCACCCGCCCCAAGCCCGACCCGGAGGGCTTCCTGCTGGCCGCCCACCGCCTGGGCGTCGAGCCGCGGCACTGCCTGGTCTTCGAGGACTCCGTGCTCGGCCTGGAGGCGGCGGCCGCCGCCGGGATGGCCGCCGTCGACGTGCTCGCACCGCGCGGCTGACCGGGTGTCGGACCGGGCGGCTGACCGGGCGTCAGGCCGTCGCCCAGGTGCGGCCCTCCGGGAGGTCGGCCAGGCCGGGGGCGGAGAGGTGCAGGACCTCGTAGTGCTCCTCGCCGGCGGCGGGGCAGGGGCGGGGGCCGGCGAGGAGGACGAAGCGCAGCAGCTGCCAGTGGTGCGGGTCGAGGGCCAGCGCGGCGGTGTGGACGTCCTCCTGCCGGGCCAGCTCGGCGAGTTCCTCGGTCTCGCGGGCGATCAACTCGGTGAGGCCGAGGCCGGTGCGGTCCCGGTCGGGGTCGACCGGCACGGCGGTGAGGCGGCGGGAGGCGGCGCGGGGCACGGCCGCGCGGGCCGGGCCGGCGTGCTGGGCCAGGCCGGTCCAGTGCAGGGCGGCCGGGCGGCCGAAGTCCCGGACGATGTTCTGGAAACCGCCGCCACCGACCAGGAAACGGGCCATCTCCCCGGTGTCGTTCCACAGGTAGAACGGGGCGTACTGGTTCACTGGTGATCCCTGCTCGCCGCGCTCGCGGATCAGGTACGCCTTCAGCCCGAGACCGGCCCGGTCGTCGAGGACGTGCCCGCCGACGGCCACCCGCTTGCGGATGATCCCCATGTCGTAGTCGGCGGGCAGGGTGAGCTCGTACTGCTTGGCGTACACGGTGGGACCTCTCCGGCAGCAGGCGGTGCGACGGGCCGTCAGGTGATCACCCTAGATGCTCGTCGTACGGCGGCGGGCTCGTACGGCAGGATGTCCCGGCAGACGTGTCACCCGATGGATGAGAGGCGGTCCCCATGGGCCCCGTGTACCCACCCGCGCCCCGGCCACCGCTCCTGGAGCGGGCGTGGTGGTGGCTGCCGAGCGACGAGCGGCGCGCCAGGCGCGAGCGGCGCCGGGCCTGGGAGCGCTACAAGGCCCAGCAGAAGAAGCAGAAGGACAAGGACAACGACTGCTGCGACGCCCTCGACTGCGCCGACGGCTGCACCGACCCCTGCCTGATCGCGCTGATCCCGGTGGTGTTCACCTCCGGCCTGCGGGCCGTGCTCACCGCCCACCGCGGGCCCCGGCTCCCCGGCGGCCGCGCCTCCGCCTTCCTGCACGGCTCGGTGGAGCACTACCGCACCCGGATCAGCCCCGCCCGCGCCGCCTGCTGCCCGTACACCCCGAGCTGCTCCACCTACGCCGTGCAGGCCCTGCACCGCCACGGCGCCCTGCGCGCCACCCGCCTGACGGCCGGTCGGCTGCTGCGCTGCCGCCCGGGCACCCGGGGCGGCAGCGACCCGGTGCCCGAGTAGTCCTCGTCGCTCAATCGGAGGGCAGTGCGGTGAAGAGCGCCTCGGTGAAGGTGGTCACCCCGGTGAAGCCGAGGCGCTCGTAGAGGCGGACGGCGGTGGCGTTGTCGGCGCGGACGTTGAGCCCGATGTGGTCGGCGGTCTCCGCCAGGCGGTTGCAGAGGGCGGCCACGCAGGCCGCCGCCGCGCCGCGTCCGCGCAGCTCGGGCAGGGTGGTGACGTTGCCGAGCACCGCCACCCGCTGCTCCGCCGACCACGCGTGCACCCCGGCCACCGCCGCCAGTCGCCCCTCGTGCCGGACGCCCACGTACTGGCCGGTGTCGAGCATCCGGTCGTCGAACCAGTTGCCGGGGTAGGCGGCGGCGAACAGCCCCAGCAGCTCCGGGAGTTCGCTCCGGGTGAGCACGGCCGGCTCCCACTGGTCGGGCTCGTGCGCGGTGGTGGGTGCGGGGTCGGTCAGCACCATCCGCAGCAGTGTGTCGCTGCCGGTACGGCGGTACGCGCCCTCCAGGACCTTCACGGCGCCCTCCGGCAGGTGCCCGATGAAGCGCCGCGGCAGCACCGGCAGCAGCGCGGCGGCCAGCTCCTCCGCCCCCGCCGCCCGCTCCGGCCGTGCCGACACCAGCACCGTCGGGGTCTCGCCGACGGCGTACAGCAGTGCCACCGGGCCCTCGTCGTCGAGGGTGTACCAGCTGGTGTGCGGCCACAACAGGTCGTCCAGGTCGCCGAGTTCGAGCAGGTGCGGCGCCGGGTCGCGGAGCAGGCGGGCGCCGAGGGCGGCCCGGTCGTGCAGGCTGTGCAGGGTGTGCTGAGACATCCCGGCAGCCTACCTGGGCCGCCTGGCGCGGGATCAGAGGTAGACGTTGCCCACGCTGGAGGCGAAGTCGGGGGAGGTGCGGTGGTGCATGGCCGCCGAGTGGGCGGGGAGCGGGTGGTGGCGGCCCAGCTCGGTGTGGTGGTTCTGACGGTTGCCCAGCTGTGCGAGCCGGCGCAGGGCGGTCCTGACGGTCGTGATCATGCGGTTCACGTGCACGCCTCCGGGGCTCCGGTGGAGTGGATCCCACTCCCTCGGTGATCACGCTAGGCGCGGACGCCCCTCGTGGGGAAGGGAGTTGAGCGAAACCTGAGGCGGGAGGTAGGGGCCGGTCAGGAGGGGTCGCCGTTGAGCCGTCCGAAGGGGACGTGCACGCTGGGGCTGGGTCGCACTGTCCCTCGGCGTCACGCGACAGGCGGGCGGGCCCTTCGGGTTGTTTCGGCGCGGGCAGTTCGCGGACGATGTCCACCCGAGTTGTTGCCAGGTGTCGCAGGCCGTTGCGCTGTCCGCTTCGGGGGTGGTCAGAGGGCGGCTGTGGGTGCCGCAGGGGTGGGCGGGGCCGTGGGTTCGGTCGCGGCCCCAGGCGATCGAGTCAGGGGTGAGTCGCCGCGGTCCGCTTGTGTAGTCGACGAGGGCGGCGCGGTAGGCGGGGAGGTTGAGTGGGGTGGAACCGCAAGGTACTTTGCGCACGGGCACGGTTCGCCGTCCTCGTCGCAGTACCCGTGCTCGTCCTCGTTGTGCTTCGTCGGTTCCTTCACGGGAACTGCTTCCACTGCACTGGAGTTGACAGGCCATCAGGCGCGGGCGCCGGACGGATGAGACCCAGCCCTCAGTGACAGGACCCCTCGAACGTGACCGTGTTCTTCGGCGACTTCGAAGACTTCTCCAACATCGACTTCCGCCAACTCGAACCGAACGAATACAAGTTGGCGGAGGCTCAGGCCAGGGTCCGGAAGGCCAGAAAGCTCGATCTCCAGCCAGAGCTGGATGACGTGAAGACTGTCGTTCGGGGGGCATGGCACAAGATCCACACCCTTGGCGGTCCGATCAGCGCGAAGGGTGACCGTCTTTACGTGCTTTCCTTCGCGGCCCCGTTCCCCTACGTCAAGGTCGGCCGCACGCCACATCTCCGATCCCGAATCGTCGAGCATGAGCGTGTGGCCAGGACCCAGTTCGGCATCCTGCTGGACGCCTGGGTCTCGCCGCCACTGACAGACGCCACGCCGTGGGAGAGCCGGGTCGTGGCGCTGCTTGATGGTGAGGTCGACGGCCAGCGGGTGCGGAAGTGTGTTGACCTGAAGGAGTACTACCACGGCCTCGACTTCAGACTGGGGGTCCTAATGAACTTGATTGGGTGATGTCGGACCCGTTCGCCTGACAGCGACCGCTCGGCTCCAGTAGCCCCGGGCTATGAGGTACGCGCAGGGCGGCGGGTTGACCGACGCAGGGAGGGCCGCACGGGAGCGGATCCAGCTGCAGGCCGTGGAACGCTTCGAGGGCGGGGAGAAGAACGGGGAGATTGCTGCCACGTTGCGGGTCAGCGAGCGGTCGGTGGAACGATGGCGCCGGCAGTGGCGTGAGCATGGAGAGTCCGGAGTCCTATCGAAGGGATCACCCGGTCGTCCGAGGCTCAGTGAAAAGCAGATCGCCAGGCTGGAGCGGGAGTTCGAGCGCGGTCCGCTGGGTCACGGCTGGTCGGATCAGCGCTGGACGCTGGCGCGGGTGAAGACGCTGATCGGCCCACTGTTCCACGTGAGCTACACGGTCGAGGGCGCGTGGCGGCTGCTGAAGCGGCATGGCTGGTCGTGGCAGCAACCGGCCCGCCGGGCGATCGAGCGTGACGACGCGGCGGTGGAGCTGTGGAAGGAGGAGGTGTGGCCGCGGGTAAAAGCACTGCGGCGGGTCGCGGCGCCTGGATCGTCTTCGAGGACGAGGCCGGGCAGTCGATGACGCCGCCGCGCGCCAGAACCTGGGGCCGCATCGGGCACACACCCGTCGTCCGCGTGCGCGGTCGGGGAGCCGGTCGGGTCTCGATGGCGGGCAGGGCCTGCTACAAACCGGGCGAACGGTCCCGACTGATCTACGCGATCCGCGAGTACCGAGGCCGCACGGGCGAGCCGAAGGGCTTCGGCTGGCATGACTTCCGCGACCTGATCGTCCGTGCACGCATCCAGCTCGGCGGACCGATCGTCCTCGTCTGGGACAACGCCCGCATCCACCTCGTGCCGCCACTCAAGGCGTTCTTCGAGGCCAACGCGCACTGGCTGACCGTCTTCCAACTTCCCACCTACGCGCCCGGCCTCAACCCGCAGGAGGGCATCTGGTCGCAGGTCAAACGGGACATCGGCAACCTTGCGGCCGCCGACCTCGGGCAACTGACAAGGGCGGTCAAGCGCAAGCTCAAGCAAATCCAGTACCGCCCATGCCTCGTCGACGGCTGCCTCGCCGACACTGACCTGATCATGGACGGCTCAGTACCTCCCCCAACTCCCATACGCTCCACCTTCACATCGCGCCGCACCCGACATGATCAAGCGTGAGCCACCTCGCCGACCTTCACCCCCCCTCACCGCCCCCATCCCTACGGCCGGGCGACAGGTTCTGGCCTGCTTAGATACCCGGGTGACCGACCTGACCGCGACTTCCCCCTGCCCCTGTGTGCTCTGTGATTCCGCTGCCTCCGCGACCTTCGGCGCGCGGAGGCAGCGCAGGAAGCACTGGGCCTCGGTGATCGCACACGTCCGCGAGCATGGCTGGCACGTGGTCGGCGTGAGTGGCGGCGGTGAAGTCCCCGACTGGGCCTTCACCGTCGGCCTGTGGCACTCCTACCGGATCCCGGAGGCCGCCATGTTCGGCCTGGAGCTGCACGGCCTGATGCACTGGGTCGGCGATGCCGCCGCCCGGATTCGCGACGGGGCATCAACGGAGCCCGGCGCACTACTCGCCGGCGTCATCGAGGGCTACCAGCTCCGGTGCCAACCGGTGGATCCCAGTTGGCACCATCCACTGCTCGGTACGTCCGTCGGCTTCTACCGGCGGACCCCAGTCCCCGTCGTCCAGTTGGTCTGGCCTGACCGGGAACACCGCTGGCCCTCGGACGAGCAGGCCAGCCCGGCCTGCCGCGCGCAGCCCAACCTCCAGCTTCCGGTCGACGAGCACCCAAAGGGGGTCTGGACCCAGGAAGCTGCCTGACAGCGAAGCTGCGGGGCCGACGCCCTTCTGGAGTTCCAAGAGAGCTCAAAGACAGGTACTCACCGACATCACCCAATCAAGTTCAGTAGCAACCGGTCTGGTCAATCCAGGCACCGACGGAGCACCTAGTCAGCCGTGAACTCCTCGGCGAGGATCTCCACCTCACTCGGACCAGTGATGGTCAACCACTGGAGCGCACAGCGGTTGTTGTGGTGCTGAAGAAGATGGCGGGCCTCGGCCGGCCACGGGCCCTGCCGGGGCAGCTCCCGCACGACGACTTCGTCCACGAAGTCGCAATCGGGGCCAGAGAAGTCAGCTCTCGCATGCAGGACACCCACAAGGTGCAGGGTCGCACGAGCACTCTCCGAACGGAGCTCGATGATGGCCTCGCTCGGCTGCAGATCGGTCCGAATGACAACCGACGTCAACCAGTAGAAGTGGCCGCGCAGTGCTTCAAGGGTCACGGCGGAACGGTACCCCGATCACATCTGGCCCCTTGCGCCACGGCCCGCAGTCCAGCGGCCCGAGACCACGGAACACCCGACGCAGACCAGATCAACCGGGACGAACACCGCCGAACGGACCTGCCGAACCAGATCCATTGGAACTTCAACCCCTGCTGCCGTCCCCATCGGTCTGGTCGCCGGAGGTCAGCGCACCCAGCATGGACCAGATCAAGGGGGAACTTCACCCACGTCGTCCACCTGCTCCTGGACGACCTCGCCGCCCCGATCCCCGCCCACCGCCACTACCAGGACGCCCCCCCGCGGCCTCGCCGCCCTCTTCAACGCCGAGGAGAGGTACGCCTCGGACATGGAGCTGACCCGGGCCGCGCTCCTGCACGCCCGGATGAAGCCGATGCCCGAACGGTACTGATCAGCAGGTTGAAGCCGGTCCCCGATCGGGGACCGGCTTCAACCTGCTCTCTGGTCGCTCTTCCCCGCCGTCACCGGGGTGCCGGTGATCCGGCCCTGCCGCTGGGTGACGAGGGTGCGCAACCGCTCGCGGACGGTCTCCTCGGGGGCGAGCCACCGGACGCTGGAGGGGGCGGGGAGGTGGCGGTCGGCCATGAAGTGGGCGATGGGCGGGGATCGAGGCGGCGAGACGGACCAGGGTGGCGCCAGGGCGGTCTGGTCGCCGGTGATGGCGTGGTGGAAGGCGAGCGTTGCCTAGAGAAGGATTGGCCAAGGCAGCCTGCCATGTCGCCTCAATCCAATGCAGCGGCTCAGTACTTCGGTGGTGCACAATCAAAGGATGTCCCTGTGCTGCGATTCGGTATTGCCACTCCTGTCTGGCGCAACTTCAGGAGCGACCGCTCCTCAGTGGCTGTCCGGCATTGGATCCGTCTGTGCCGTGGCGGCGGCCGTCATCGGCATGATTATCAACGGGTCTAAGAGTCGTAAGGACCAGAAGGCGCGGGATGATGAGCGCTCCGACTCGGAGGCTGCGCAAGCCCGATCCGTTCTGCTTTCGATTATCCTGCGACCTGACGCTAGCCCACAGGCTGCTACGCCGTATGAACGACTGCAGCTTGCCGTAACAAATCACAGTTCCGAGCCGATTCTAAGCTTGGCTCTCTATGACCCGATGGTCACAGGTGATGGAACCTCATGGATTACACCAGCCCGTAATTGGTCACATCGGCACTAAGGTCCACTTCCGCCTGGCCAAACATGGATCGTTGATCTTCCTGACGACCTCAGTCCAAGCGATGGTTTGTTTGTTCACTCATTCCGGCAAGTGCAGTTCGACGATTACTTGCAGGTCAGCTGCCAGATCCTCGATGCTCGAGGCCTAGAGTGGCAGAGAGTTAACAACAATCCTCCGAAGCGGATCACTATCGGATCCGATTGGGCCCCCATGGGAAATACTCCGCTTCGCATCATTCTGCCATCTGGGTAAGGAAGTCGGTGGCACGTTTTGGGCCGAAGAGGAGCCTGTACGGGATGGAACTGTTCGCGAGCAGCCAACGCCGCATCGTCGGTAGTGTAGTCGGCTTGGTTCTGGCTATTCAGTCGATACTCTCCTGATCATTGCCTTCGAATGCCCCGGCTTTGGCGTTGGGTGACGAGGGTATGCCACTGAACTTGATTGGGTGATGTCGGAGTTGTTTGCCTGACGGCGGTGGGCGGGCTCCAGTAGCCCTGAACCGTGAGATACGCGCAGGGCGGCGGGTTGACCGACGCCGAGAGGGCCGCGCGGGAGCGGATCCGGCTGCAGGCCGTGGAACGCTTCGCGGGCGGGGAGAAGAACAAGGAGATCGCTGCCGCGCTGCGAGTGTCGGGGCGGTCGGTGGAGCGGTGGCGCCGCGCCTGGAGCGAGCGGGGCGAGGCCGGGGTCTCCTCGAAGGGTTCGCCGGGGCGACCGAGGCTCAGTTCGGCCCAGATTGCCAGGCTGGAGCGGGAGTTGGAGCGCGGTCCGTTGGCCCACGGGTGGGCGGACCAGCGGCGGACGCTGGCCCGGGTGAAGACGCTGATCGGCCGGCTGTTCCACGTGAGCTACACGGTGGAGGGCACCTGGCGACTGCTGCGGCGGCGCGGCTGGTCGTGGCAGCAGCCGACTCGGAGGGCGATCCAGCGCGACGACACGGCGGTGGAGCGGCGGAAGAAGGAGACCTGGCCGCGGGTAAGAGCACCGCGGCGGGTCGCGGCGCCTGGATCGTCTTCGAGGACGAGGCCGGGCAGTCGATGACTCCGCCGCGCGCCAGGACCTGGGGCCGCATTGGACAGACACCCGTTGTCCGCGTGCGTGGCCGCGGTTCCGGCCGGGTCTCGATGGCGGGCATGGCCTGCTACAAGCCTGGTGAGCGCTCCCGGCTGATCTACGCAATCCGCGAGTACCGGGGCCGCAAGGGCGAGCCGAAGGGCTTCGGATGGCGTGACTTCCGGGACCTGATCGTCCGCGCCCGCATCCAGCTCGGCGGCCCGGTCGTCCTCGTCTGGGACAACGCCCGCATCCACCTGGTGCCACCGCTCAAGGCGTTCTTCGAGGCCAACGCCCACTGGCTGACCGTCTTCCAACTGCCCACCTATGCGCCGGACCTCAACCCGCAGGAGGGCATCTGGTCGCTGGTCAAGCGCGACATCGGGAACCTGGCCGCCGCCAACCTCGACCAGCTCACCCGAGCCGTCAAGCACAAGCTCAAGCAGATCCAGTACCGCCCACACCTCGTCGACGGCTGCCTCGCCGGCACTGAGCTCACCTTGGACGACTGACCGACATCACCAAATCAAGTTCAGTAGCTGCCGAGCGGTACACCCCGGAGGAGGTGTTCGAGTGGCTGAGGAAGGACGCGGAGGGAAACCCCGATGCCCAGTAGGCCGCTCGATGGACCCAACGTCAGCTCCGGCGGGCGGGCTGCCGAACGTCGAGGGCCCCACCGGGCGATTTCCGGTGGGGCCCTCGGTGCTTCGTTGCGGCAGCTACACGTCGAAGCGTGCGGCGAAGGTGGTGAACGCCTGCCAGGCCGGCGCCTCGAAGACGAGGGCGGGCCCGTCGGGGTCCTTGCTGTCACGGACGGGGACGATGCCGGGCAGGCCGTCGACGACCTCGACGCACGCGCCGCCACCGTTGCTGTGGCTGCTCTTGCGCCACCCGGTCAACTCGCTCGCCTTCATGATCCTCATGCTTTCGTCTCCTTCAAGATCGAGGCAATTCGCTCCCGCGACTGAGGCACCGTCAACGCCACGGTCCGCAAGTGATCGTAGAGACGTACGGCTTTCCGGAAGAAGTCGGGCGAGGCGAGTATCGTCCCGTCGATGGGATTCTCCACGTACACCACACCCGGACTCTCCGAGAACGCTAGGATCGTGAGGACTCCACCCATCCCCTGGTGAGCACCGATCTCCCGGGGAAGTACCTGGATCTCCACATCGAGTTCCGCCTTCGCGTCGATCAGGAACTCCAGCTGCTCCCGCATCACCGCTGGCCCGCCGATCTGACGCCGCAACACGAACTCGTCGACGATGAACCAGCAGGTCGGCGCGTCAGCCGCGCGCAGGCGCTCCTGCCGCTGGAGTCGCAGCGCCAACTTCTCCTCGGGGTTCGGTACTTGCGCCTCCCAGATGACCTCGCGGGCGTACGCCTCCGTCTGCAGGAGACCGCTGACCAACTGAATTTCGAGGCTGCGAATGTCCTCGGCCCGCTTCTCGTGCTCGGTGTAGTCGAGTAGGTAAGGCTCGTGGAACGCCTGTTGGACCAATGGCCACAGCCGCGACAGCCCGCCATGTGCGTTGAGGACCTGGTCGAGTCGGTCGAGGAGTTCCTTCTTCGGTGCCCGCCGCGCTCGTTCGACGAGGCCGATCGTGTCGGCGGTGTAGCCGAGGAGTTCGCCGACCTGGTCCTGGCTCAGGCCGGCCCGGTCACGGTAGGCGCGGATCTCGTTCGCGACGAACGCCAGCGGGGTCGACGCGGGATCGACTGGTTTCGGGCTTCCCATCGGTCCCCTCCGGTGGTCCGACAGTGTTGGTTGTCGGAGAGACAGTGCCGTGGCGGTGGTGGAGGCTGCCCCTCCAGGCGGGGCCCGACAGTTCGAGGTGTCGGGCCGTCACACCTGGTGATCGTAGCGCTGCGTGCCGATGCTGATACCCAGAACGAGCCAACGGGCAAGGCTGCAGGCCGAAGCCCGCCGGACGAATGGGTGCAGCATGACCAAGCAGTGGACGATCCCGGATCGGCGGACGGCGATCCCCGACTTTGACCAGCGGGTCGGCTCCGCCGACTTCGAAGCCTTCGCCACCGACTACCGCAACGGCTGGCAGGCGAGGGGTCGGATGCGCTGCACCGACCCGATGGCCAAGGGATCCGGGAGCGACCAGTGACGGCCGTCGCCCCGCCGAGACCGCGGGCCCCCGCCCGGCCAGGCTGCCTCGCCTGTGTCTGGCTCGACAGCATCGAACGTCAGCAAGCCGCCCCAGACGCGCCGATCCTGATGGACCCGTCGAAGATCGCCGACGCCCGGCGGCACGACTGTGATCCGGCAGAGCGGGCTACCGCGGCCGAGGTTGCGGGGAGGATGGGAGCGGCGATGGCCGTCGTCTGGCAACGGCACGCAGCCCTCCGGACCCGGATCAGCCAGCCCCGGCGGTCAGCATGACCGCACCGAACGACGCCTCGTGGATCTCGATCCGCGTCTACGACCGCCGCCCTGACGGCACGGCAGCCGAGCGGGCACCCCGGCAGCGCTACGGCGGTGACCTCGCTGCAGGTCTTCGCGAGTACCCGCCGTGCGAGTGTCCCGGCCCGTGCCCCCTGCGAGGCGAACGGCCGTGACCGACGACGACCGGTTCGCCCAGCGGCGGCGTGAGGCCCGGTACTGGGTCCTGCTCGCGCTCGTCGGCACGGCCGTTCTGCTCGGCGCCCTCACCCGCTGAGCACCCCCTTGAACTCCCGGCAGGAGAAGTCGAGTTCTACTGCCGGGCTGCACAACGCCCGTCTCGGCCAGTCACAACCCTGGTAGGTCCGCTAGCCGAGACGGGCGAGGCTCCGCCGCACGACCCGAGGCACTGGACGGTGCCCCGGATTCGACATGATGCGAGGAGACATCAGTATGTCCGAAACGATCGACGTCCGAACGCTGCTCACCCCCGACCAGTTCGACCTGGTCGTCCACACCGTGCAGGACAACAACCCCGGCATGGCGCAGGAGCTGGCGGAGCGCATCGTCACCGACGCGCTCAAGTTCGTCGCCACCGCCCGCACCTTCCCGAAGGTGCCGATCACGCCGTCCAACGTCGTGGACGAGGGCTGGCACGCGCTGATCCTCCACACCAGCACGTACGCCGAACTCTGCGGCAGGCTCGGCGGGTTCGTCCACCACTACCCGGAGCGGCCAGACCCCTGCCGGCACGACGAGGGTGTCCTGCTGCGGACCGTCGCCCTGATCGAGAAGACCGGCTACACCGCCGACCGTGAGCTGTGGCTCAGCCCGACGCGGAACCTCGTCGTCGTCGCCGCGCAGTGCTCGCACACGCCGGTGCCGGGCGGATGCGGTCCGATCAACCCCGGCGCGTGCGCCTCGCACTGCTCCGGCGGCGGGGGCGGCGGCGGTGAGGGTGGTGGCAGCGGTGCGACCCGGGGCATGTGAGCCCCGCTAGCCTGAGGCTCCATCAACACGGGAGGCGGGGCCGATGAACGAGGACGAAGCCGAGCGGGCAGCGAGCGAACTACGACGCCAGGGCCTTCGAGGGGTGGCCGGGCCCTTGGACCCTGACCATCCGGAGGGCGAGTGGCGGGTGTTCGACGGCGCGGACCCGGCGACCCGGCGGGAGATCACCGACGCGACGCTACATGTCCGGCGGGTCGGGCCTCGGCGCGGCTTCGTCCTACCGTCCAACCCCTGACCGACTGACTGTGACCGCCACCCAGCAGGACCGGGTGGCGGTCACAGCTGGTCGGCGATGGCCTGGGCGACGCCGGGCGGCGGTGGACCTCCCGGAGGCGGTCAGCCCGGTTCTCAGGACGGATCGGCACAACGGTTGGTGAGGCCGAGAGCCCAGGCGACGGTGGTGAACGGCAGCCGGTCGAGGTGGGGCCACGGGTCGATGCTGTCGTTCGGGCGGGGGCCGAGGACGCCGACCCACAACGGCCGGAGCCGGCCGTCGACCGGGATTGTGATGCGGCGCAGGCGAAACGCCGCCCTCCTCCATTCGAGGGGCTGCGGCCACCTGGTGGCGAGACGCTCCTCGGCGAGAATGATGCTCCCCCGGGCGGCGTGGTGGGTGGCGCACCGGCCGTGGTGGCCCGGGCGGACGGAGGGCTGACGGCGGGTCAGCGCTTGGTGGCGAAGACCTCCAGCTGGCCCTTCGCCTGGGCCTCGACCGCCAGCTGGGCACCGATCATGACCTGTGGGGAGCCGGTCTCCTTGGAGGGGCAGAAGCGGGCGTCCTTGACCGGGACGGAGATGAAGAGGGCCTCCTCGTTGCGGACCAGGACCAGCTGGTTGCCGGTGGCGCACTCCGCGTTGGGGGCGCTGGGCGGGGAGGAGAGCCAGCTGACGGCCTGGTAGAGGCTCTCGCCCGGGCCGATGACGGTCGCGTTCGCCCGGTCGGTGACGAACTTGACGTCGCCGATCACGCCGGTGACCAGCTTGTGGAAGGTGCCGGCCCCGTCGGTGCGCACGTCGGCCGGGCCGTAGAGCTTGCACGGCTTGGCGGAGACGTTGGTCAGCTTGATGACGCCGGACCAGCGCGGGGAGGCGCTCTTGTCCAGCCCGGTCAGCACGCCGGTGACGTCGGTCTCCTTCTCGGAGCCGCCGCAGGACGGGGCGTCGGGCCGGCCGGTCGAGGTGGGCGTGGTGGAGGTCGGAGCGGGGACGGTCGGCGACGCGCCGCCGCCCGTGGCCGCCGAGGGGGCGGAGCCGGAGGCCGTCGGGGAGGCCTTGGTGTCACCGGCCGCCACCGGGGCTCCGGTGGAACTGCAGGCGCTGAGCGCGAGGACCGCGCAGGCCAGGGTGGTGGTGGCGGTGAGGTGACGGTTCTTCAAGGAGGGCTCCCAGGACGGTGAACGGCCCGCTGCTCGGACGGGCCCACACCCAGTACGTTCCGGGCGGGCGGTTCGGTTGCACCCGCGAGCCGGATTTCTGTCGGTGGTCCGTCAGGCGCTGTCGGCGGGGAGGCGCGGGACGTCGGCCCGGTAGAAGCTGACGAGCAGTCCGAAGGCCTCGCCGTGCTCGGGATCCTGGCCGGGGTGGGCGGCCCGGGTCTCGATGGAGCGGGCGAGTTCGCGGGCCTGCTCGGGGGTGAGCCAGAGGTGGCTGAGGCGGGTGTGGGTGGTGTCGTCCCGCTCGGGCAGCATCTCGGCGAGCGCGGCCTCCACCAGGAAGCGGGCCCCGCCGCCCTCCTCCTCCGGCAGTCGGAAGCCCCGGCTGACCAGCGCGAAGTACTGCTCGGTGCCGCCCCGCACCTGCCGGGTCTCGGCGACCCGGACCAGCCCGGCGTCCTGGAGCACCCGGACGTGGTGGCTGACGGTGCCCTTGGCCAGGCCGGTGGCCTCCGCCAACTGCCGCAGGGTGGCCGGGCGTTGGCGCAGCGCGTTGACCATCTTGTGGCGGACGGGGTGGCCGAGGGCCTTGAAGTGCGCGGGGGAGTCGAGCGTCAGCGGCTCGTCGTCCTCGGGGGGTTCCATGCGGAAAGTGTCCATGGAATTCGACGCTTTGACAATCGTGCCCCTCCCGCCCCAGACTCCTGCTCGACCGGAAGCGTCCGTATCCGTCGACACTTTCAACTGGGGGAACCGCATGCCCATCTCCACCGCCCGCATCGCCACCGACCGCGCCGACCTCCTGCGGGCCGCCCTGCCCCTGGGGCCCGACGGCCGCCTGGCCCTGGCCGGCGGCGTCTGCACCGCCACCGCCACGGCGGACGGCCTCGAACTGACCGCCACCGCGCCGGACTCCGCTTCCCTGGAGGAGATCCGACGCACCGTCACCCGCCTGTCGGCCGACGGGCCGGCGGTGGAGTGGGACGCCCCGTACGGCGGGGACAGCCTGGAGACCACCCACCCGGTCGCCGCCGAGTACGTGCTCGCCCACTGCACCCCCGCCGACCAGGTGCTGCGCGAGCTGGAGGCCGAGACCCGCGCCCTCACCGGCGGGGCCGCCCGGATGCAGGTCTCGCACGACGAGGGCGCCTTCCTGACCCTGTTGACCCGGCTGGTCGGAGCCCGCCGCGCCGTCGAGGTCGGAGTCTTCACCGGCTACTCCTCGCTCTGCATCGCCCGCGGCCTGGCCGACGGGGGCCGCCTGCTGGCCTGCGACGTCAACGAGGAGTGGGGATCGATCGCCCGCCGCCACTGGGAGCGGGCCGGCGTCGCGGACCGGATCGACCTGGTGATCGCCCCCGCCCTGGACACCCTGCGCGCCCTGCCCGACGCGCCCGAGCTCGACCTCGCCTTCGTGGACGCCGACAAGGCCGGCTACCCCGCCTACTACGAGGAACTCGTGCCCCGGCTGCGCCCGGGCGGCCTGATCGTGCTGGACAACGTCTTCCTCGGCGGCCGCGTCCTCGACCCGGCCTTCGACGGGCCGGACCACCGCGCGATCCGCGAGCTCAACGCCTTCGTCGCGGCCGACCCCCGGGTCGAGGCGGTCATGCTGCCGCTGCGCGACGGGGTGACGGTCGCCCGCAAGCGCTGAGCCGTCCGGGGCGGTCCCGCGCGACACGGCGGGTCGTTTCGCGGAAGTCCTTGACCGAGGAGCTGGTTAGGCGCCATATTACTTCTCGTGACCCCGCAGTCCGCATTCGACCCTGGCGCCCCGAGCCTCGATCAGGCGCGCCGCCAGATCTCCCGATACGGCCTCGCGGCCGACCCGCAGGCGGTGCTCGTCGCTGCCCGGCTGATGGCGGCCGGCACCCGAGTCAGCCAGGCGGGCGAGGTGCACTTCGGCCGCTTCGGCCTCTCCACCGGCCGGTACCGGCTGCTCGCCGACCTGGAGGACCACGGCGGTGAGAAGTCGCCGTCCCAACTCGCGGCCGGCCTCGGGGTCTCCCGGGCGACCGTGACCGGGCTGGTCGACGGCCTGGAGCGGGAAGGCCTGGTGGCCAGACGTCCGTCCGCGGAGGACGGGCGCGGCAACGTGGTGATCCTCACCGCGCGCGGGGCCGACCGGCTGCGCACGCTGGCTCCGGAGCACTTCGCCCGGATGCAGGCGATGGTCGGCGGGCTCTCCGAGGAGGAGCGCGCCACCTTCCTCGACCTGCTGGCCCGTGTGGTGGCGGGCGTTGACGCACTCACCGAAGACTGACTCCCGCTCAGGCGGGCCGCATGGCGGCCCGCCTTCCTTCGACCCTATTAGTTAGGGACCTAAGTACAAGTCTTGGGCCTCCCGTCAACCAATGGAAAGAGACCGTTCATGCGGACGAGAACTCCTGACGCTCCGGCGCCGTACGTCCTGTGGAAGGAGGTGCTGCCCGCCTACCTCATGCCCGCCGTGATGGCGAGCGCCGGCGGCTTCGCCTCCGGCCAGCCGCAGTTGGTGGCCGCCGCCCTCACCACCATCGGCGGCTCCTCCGCCCTGGTGGCCGGCGCGCTCACCGTCGCCCTGCACCGCCGCCCCGTGCCGGCCCGCCCGCCGCGGACCCCGAGGCTGCTCGCGGCCCTCGCCGTGGGCCTCGCCGGTGCCGCCGCCGGCCTGGCCGTCGGCCTCGCCGCCTCCCAGCTGCTGCCGCTGATCCCCGCGCTCGACGGCAGCCCGTGGCCGGGTCGGCTGCCCGCCGACTTCGCGATCTCCTCCGCGATAGCCGGCACCATCGCGACCTTCCGCTGGCGCGGCAGCCGCGCCGCGCAGCGGGCTGCCGCCGCAGCCGCCACTGCTTCCGCTCCCGCTTCCGCCACCGCCGAGCCTGCTCAGGCTCCGCTCCTCGAAGGGCAGCCCTCGTGATCGTCGTCATGGGCGCCGCCGGCGCCACCGGCAGCGCCACGCTGCACGCACTCGCCGCCTGCGGCGTGCCGACCCGCTCCCTCACCCGCGACCCCGACGGACTCGCTTCGTCGCTGGACGGCTCCGTCCTCGCCACCACGGAGGTGCTGGCCGCCGACGCCGCCGACCCGGACTCGCTGCGGGCCGCCTTCAAGGGCGCCGAGCAGCTCTTCCTCACCATGGCCAACGGACCGCAGCAGGTGCGGTACGAGCTGAACGCCGTCGAGGCCGCCCTCGACAGCGGGATCCGACACGTCGTCAAGATCTCGGCACCGGCCGCCGAGGCGGACTCGCCCGTCGAGGTCTCCCGCGGCCACCACCTCATCGAGGAGCGGCTGCGCGCGACCGGCATCACCACCACCGTCCTGCGGCCGTACGCCTTCCTGCAGAAGCTGCTGCTCCTGGCGCCCGGCATCGCCGCCGCGGGCGTGGTGACCGGCGCGATGGGCGTGGCACGCTGCAACTACGTGGACGTCCGCGACATCGGCGAGCTGGCCGCCGAGACCCTCATCCGCCCCGAACTGGCCGGCGGCACCTACCCGCTGACCGGTCCCCGGGCCTACAGCTACCCCGAACTCGTGGACGTGCTGGGGGAGTTGCTCGGTCGGACGGTCCGCTACGTGGACCTAGGGCCGGACGGCCTGCGGGCTCACCTGATCGAGCGGGCCGGGATGCCGGAGTGGCTGGCCACCCACGTGGTGGAGATCCAGCAGTTGGCGGTGGTCCGGGAGGAGCGGCCGGACGACACCTTCCGGCGGGTCACCGGGCGGGAGCCCCGGACCCTGGAGGCCTTCCTCGCCGAGAACCTCCACGTCTTCCGCTGACGAGTGGCGGAGGTGGGGGTGTGATCCTCCCTTCGGGTGGGTTGAGGTTCGATGGGCGGCGGTGGCGGGCAGAGCCCGTTCCGTGACGAACTCATCCTCCGCAGCCTCCGCAGGGCGCCGGTCGCGCCCCCGCCGCCGCCCGTCCCGCCCCGCCGTCGGCCTGCAGGCCCACCGCGCCCCGGCGCCGCCACGGCACACCGGCCGGGGCGGGTGCTGCCGGACCTGGTCCAGCGAACGCCGCGAGCGGAGCGGCCGCGTCGTGCGCACCACGTGGCACGAACCGGCCTGCAAGGCCGCGGCGGGACACTGCGGGTGACGGACCCTCACGGCCCGCGCGGTGGCGGGCGGTTCGCCGCTGGGGAGAGGGCGCTCGGCGTGCGGCCGAACGGGTGGGATCGGGGGCCGTACGGTTCGGCGTTCGGCTGAACGAGTTACGGAGCGTGACTTTCCGCTGACCCGTTTGCCATGATCGGACTCATGCGAACCTTCGGTAAGGCGTTCGGCGCCTTCATTGCGGCATGCGCTCTCTCGGCTCTCCCCACCACCGCCTTCGCGGACAACGCCGCCGGTCAGTCCGGCAGCGGCAACGTCGCCATCGGTCAGGGCTCCGGCGCCGACGGCGGCGGCGTCTCCTCCAACTACGCGAACGTCACCTCGGTGACCGCCACCGGTTCCAACGTCGGCAACAACCTCGACCTCTGGCCCGGCGCGGTGCTGGTCGTACCGACCGGCCACTGAGGCCGGAAGCCCGACCCATCTGAGACCACCCGAGGGTCCCGGCCGTAGCGCTACGGCCGGGACCCTCCGTCGTTCCCGGCCGGCGGCCGGCGACCCCTTCGGTGCCGGAGGTCCGCCCTGACGGCGGAGGCGCACCGAGATCGTCGGGAGCATGGAGATCGCTTGCTAGGGTCTGGTACCTGACCCCGCTCGCCGGTCGAGGCGCCGGGGCAGGTGGGAGGACGTTCGGGAGGTCGGTCCCGGGCGGTCTGAGACGGCGTCAGAGAGGGATCAGGAGACGGACATGACCGGTGCCTCGCCGCAGCAGACCCCGGACGCGATCGACGCGTTGCTCGGCGCCGGTCCCCGGCGAGCCGTCCCGCTACCCGAGCCGGCCGAGCGCAAGCGGTTGCGCACCGAGTACGGGCTGACCAAGGCGGAGACCGCCGCGGCCCTGGACGTCAGCGCCGGGACGCTCACCGCCTGGGAGTCCGGGCAGCGCGAACCGCAGGGGGAGGGCCGCGCGGCGTACGCGCGGCTGTTGGAGGGCTTGGCCGCCCGGCTCGCCCCGCCGCCGCCCGGTCCCTCGTCCGCGCCGGTCACCGCGGGCGCCCCGGCAGATCCCGTTCCGGCAACTCCGGCTCCGGCCGCGGCCGGTGAGGTCGTGGTGGAGCTGGACCGGACCGCCACGGGGGAGCTGGTGGTCGCGGAGCCGCAGGCGTGCGTGCGGTGCGGACGTCCGACCCCGTACCGCGCGCAGGGCCGTCCGGTGCACATGGGCGGCTGGTGCACCCCGGCCGTCTCCGCTCCGTCGCAGGAGGCTGCTCCGGCGCGGGTCGCCGCCCCCACCGGCGTGCCGCTGGCCGCGGCTGCCGCGCCTTCGGCCCCCGCCGCGCCGCGCCCGCGTACGGCCGTGCGCTCCCGACCCGCCGCGCCCAGGAAGGCCCCCGCCAAGTCCGTTGCCGCGCAGTCGGACTGGGAGCAGGCGGCCGCGGCCCGCTTCCCGGCCGGCCCGCTCGCCGTGCTCGACGTCGCCGCCGACGGCCGGGGGCTGGTGGCGTACCTCGCGGACGGTTCCCCGGCCGCGACCGCGCCGGACGCCCGTACGGTCGCCGCCGCCGTCGCGTGGGCGCTGGAGGCCGGACTCGGGCAGGGGAGGCTGCACCGGCACGGCCGCGACGGCGATCCGCTGCTGGTCCTCACCGACACCGCGCTCGCGGAGCTCGGCCTGCCCCGCGCCGGCCGTGACGAGAAGCAGGACTTCGTCCCGCGGCTGGGCCAACTCCCCAAGAACCACAAGGCGGTGAAGGCGCTGGAGAAGGCCGGCTGGCTGCTCACCCAGCGCGGTCTCGGCCCGTGGGCCCGGATCTACCGCACGCCGGAGGACGGCCGTCGCCAGTGCGTCCAGCTCTGCGTGCCGGCCTGGGGCGCCCTCGCCTCCGGCGGCTGGTCCGTCCCCGACGGCCTGGACGCCCCCGGCCTGGCCCGGCTGCTCGGCACGTACGCCACCAGGGTGCTGACGCCGCGCGGTTCGACGGCCGTCAGCGGTCTGGAGCTGGTGACCTCGCTGCGTCCGCCCACGCGGGCGGTGCGCACCGAGAACGGCTGGACCTCCGGCCCGGTGGAGGGCTCCCGGACGCACGCCTTCGACGCCGCGCCGCCGGAGGTGCCCGACGTCCACCCGCTGGCTCAGGAGCGGGACGGGAACGGCGAGTTGGTGACGGAGGCCTGGGACTGGCACCGGCCGCTCACCCCGGCCGAGAGCGCTCTGCCGTACGCGGTCGGACTGGACGTCAACATGGCCTTCCTCGCGGCGGCCGGCCGTCTCACCCTGCCGCTGTCCGAGCCGGTGCACGAGCTCGCCCCGGCCTTCGACAAGCGGATCCCGGGCAGTTGGCTGGCCGACCTCTCCCAGGTCCCGGTCGACCCGCTGCTGCCCAACCCCTTCACCCCGGACGGCAGTTGCCCGACCGGTCCGTCCTGGTACAGCACCGCCAAGCTCGCCTACGCCGCCGAACTCGGCCACCCCGTGCAGCCGGCCGAGGGCTGGCTCCGGCACGAGTCCGGCCCCTACCTCGACCCCTGGCACAAGCACCTGCGGCAGGCCTACGTGGACACCATGGCCGCGCTCGGCATCCCGCTCGACCTGGCCGACACCGACCCGGTCGCCTTCCTCGACGCCATGGCGGGCCTGCGGACGGCCGGCGACCCGGTCGAACTGGCCGTGCTGAGCGCCGTCAAGCAGACGGCCAAGGGCACCATCGGGAAGTTCCGGGAACGGCCGCGCGGCCACGGCTACCGTCCCGGCGAGCGCTGGCCCGCGCTGGAGCGGCCCACCTGGGACCCGTTGATGCGCGCCCTGGTCATCGACACCGCCACCGTCAACCTGCACCGCAAGCTCCGCAAGGCCGCCGCCGAGGGGCGCCACGCCTTCGCGGTGCTCTCCGACTGCGCGGTCTTCGCCTCTCCCGGCCCGGGTGCACTCGACGTCCTCACCCGGCCCGACGGGGCCGTCAGCGGCGCGCTGCGGCTCGGGGTGAGCCCCGGGCACGTCAAGCACGAGGGCACCCGGCCCATGGCCGAGATCGCCGCGCTGCTCGCCGACGGCGTCAACCCGGCCCGGCACATCAAGACCGGCGGAGCGGTCTCCGCCGACGAGTAGGACGAACCGGTGACCGGCGTCCGTCCGACGCCCCGCCGGCACCACCACCATCCGTACGAGGAGGAGCCGCAGCGTGGGGGAGATCGACGAAGGCCTGGAGCGGGTGGAGCGCACCCGGCCGATCCCGCAGTCCCTGGGCGCCCGGCTGCGGTTCCTGCTCAAGGGGCACAAGGGCTCCACCAAGGCCCTGGCCGCCGAACTCGGCGTCTCCCAGCGCACCGTCCAGCGGTGGCTCAAGGGCACCTCCACCCCCAAGCCGGCCGCAGCGGCCAAGGTGGAGCAGCGGGTGAGGGCGAAGTGGCAGCCGAGGGTCCGTCAGCGGGTGCGGCGCGACGCGGAGAAGCGCGGGTTCATGCTGCACCTCCAGGCCAGGTTCGGCTTCACCTCCTCCGCCGGCTCCACCGACGACCCGCGGCCGCGCACCCTCACCCAGCTGATGCCAGGCGAGGTCGCCGCCCGCCTCTACGCCGCCCGCGACGCCGGGGCGACCCAGGCCCAGCAGGAGCAGATCCTCGCCGACGCCCTCGGCGACCACTACTTCAAGGACGGCGGCCACCGCGCGGCGGGCCTGGGCGTCGAACTGACCGACCTGGAGTGGCTCGACATCGAGCAGCTGTAGCGAGCGGGGACTGCGAGGTCGTCAGGCGAGGTCGTCAGGCGGCGTCGCGGCCGGCATCGTGGTCGGCGTCCGGCGGGGAGTGCGGGCCCGGGCGGAGTGCCGCCTGGTGGAGGGAGCGCAGGGCCAGCAGCAGGAGGCCGATGTCGTCGAGCAGGATCGGGTCGGGCAGCAGGTCCACGGGGCTGACCAGGTAGGCGATCGACCCCCAGAACAGGACCTTGTTCGACATCGGGATCCCCGAGGCCGTCAGGACCTTGCGGGCCTGGACCAGTTTCACCAGCAGCACGGCCGCCACCACCATGCAGGCCACCACCAGCGCGCCGGCCAGCCACCAGAACACACCGCCGCCGTCCATCCGCGTCCCCGCCCTTCTCCCGTTCCGATCGGGTCCCGTCAGCCTGCCCTCTTCCCTGCGGACCATACACACCTGTCGGCGGCCCGTGGGGAGCGTGAGGTGCCGAGCCGCTGGTGGGGCGTGCATCAACGGTGCCGTGGGGGCGGGTAGTTGGCTGGTTCGGTGATGTGTCGGGGCGGTGTGTCTCTGGGACAGTGGAAGAGCTGGTGGGCCGCGGCCGAGTGTTCCGGTGGGGGGACCCGGCGCGGCTCGTGATGGGGGGTACCGTCATGGCCACTGCCGCGATCAACGGCAACGTCGTCACCGTCGACATCGACTCCACGCCGCCGCTGCGGCTGGACATGTCCCTGCAACGCCACTCCTACCGCCACTGCGGCACGGCCGCCACCGCCGCAGGGGTCAACAGCCTGCTGCACGCGAGCGTCGACGACGCGACGATCGTCGCGGAGGCGCTGGAGGTCGGGGGCCTGCTGGAGACCCTGCTGACGAGCTCCAAGGGGAAGTGGGGCCCGCTGTTCGGCCGGAGCCTGACGGTCACCTCGGGCCGCACCTACCTGGTCGACAACTCCGGGCTGGTGCCCGGCGCCGCCCCCAACCACTTCTTCGTCACCGGCGGCCGCGCGGTCTGGGCGGGCATGACGCAGGCCGAGTTCCTCGCGGCCCGGGACGTCCGGCGGGTCGAGGACGAGTTGCAGCAGCGCCGTACGGCGGGCGACACCTACCCCTACCTGGACGCCAAGCGCTTCGCCGCGAAGGAGGCGGAGCCGGGGCCGGGCGGTGCGGCGGGCGTGGCGGGGCGCGGTGGTGCGGTGAACCCGGTGGTGCGGGCGGTGGTCGCGGCCCGGGTGAGCATCGTCGGGGTGGACAGCACGCGGTTGGCGACGCTCTCCGGCCGGGGCGACATCGTGGCGCTGATCGTCAACCGGGGTTAGGGGCTGTCTCCTTGATGGGGCCGGGTCCGCGCCGCCGGGGCACGCGCCCTCCTTGCCCGCCAGCGGGCAGGAGGGGCCCTTCGCCGGCTTCTCGTCAGTCGCCGATGCTCCGCATGGACTCTCCCCCAGCCTTCGGCCGGGAGGTGCCCCCTTCTCGGCGCCGCCGAGGCACGCGCCCTCCTGCCCGCCGACGGGCAGGAGGGGCCCTCCGACGACGCGGCCCCACGCGGCGGAGCCGCAGGGTGTCACAGCCGACCCCATCAAGGAGACAGCCCCTAACGGACGACGGGGAGGCCGCGGCCGGGAGTCACGGGCGCGTCGCGTGGACGGTCCGCATCAGGGCGGTCATGACCTCCACGGCCTGCTCGTTCGTGAGCTCCTGGTCGCGGCACAGGGACTGCCAGGTGGTGAAGGCGGCGGCGTGGCCGAGGACGGCCGTGCGGACGGGGTCGTGCGGCCTGGGCCAGGCGTCCGCGAGCGTGTCGACGTAGTGGCGGAAGGCGCTCAGGCGCAGGTCGCGGACGGCCGGTGGTACGACGTGCTGGTCGCGGTGGACCAGGGCGAGCATCGCCTCGCCCTCGCGGTAGTGACGGTAGAGGTCGGCGAGTCCGACGGCCAGGCGCTCGACGGGGTCGGCGACCCGTGCCCAACGGTCGGGGTCGGGCAGGGTCTGCCGGGCGAGCCAGTGCGCGGAGCAGGCCGTGAACAGGGCCGTGTCGTCGGGGAAGTGGCGGTAGACGGTCAGCCGGGTCACACCGGCGCGCTCGGCGATGGCCGCGATGCTGGTGGCGGCGGGGCCGGCGGTGCCGTGCAGGTGCACGGCGGCCTCCACGATCCGTTGCCGGGTGCGGTCCACGTCCTCGGCGCGTTTGCGCATCTCGTAGCCACGCGGTTTCGGTGAACGCTGCTGTTCGCTCAACTGTTGACGCCCCGGAGTCGGCGGAGGAGACTCGTTTTCAGAGAACACCAGTGTATCCCGAAACACTGCCGGGAAGTGATCGTCATGACCGGACCGCTCATCAGCCCGCCCGCCCCGTCCGCCGCGCGCGTGCCCCCGCCGCTGACCGTCGTCCGCCCGGGAGAGGGCACCGAGGCCTTCCTCGGCTCGATCGGGGTGGCCTTCAAGCTCTGGGGAGCCGACACCGGCGGAGCGGTCTCCGTCGTCGAACACCCCTTCCCCGTAGGGGCGTTGGTGCCGCCGCACCTGCACACCCGCGAGGACGAGTACTCCATCGTCACCGAGGGCGAGATCGGCTTCCGCTCCGGCGACCGCGAGGTGGTCCTGGGGGCCGGTGGCTACCTCACCAAACCCCGCGGCGAACTCCACACGATGTGGAACGCCGGCCCGGCCCCGGCCCGCATGATCGAGATCATCAGCCCGGCCGGCTTCGAGCACTTCTTCCGCGAACTGGCCGAGCTGCTCGCCGACGGCCAACCCCTCGCCGAGGACGCCCTGCCCCGCCTCGCCGCCGGCTACGGCCTGCAGTTCGGCCGCCCCGACTGGCTGCCGGACGTCATCTCCCGCTACGGCCTCACCCCGCCGCCCGGCTCCTGAGTGCGGCGCACGATGCCCGGTGGGAGGCCTTCCACTGACAGGCATGGTGCGGGCGGCGGCTGGGTAGCGGACGGACCATGGACGCCGCACTGTTGTGGACGGCCGGGGGAACGCTCGCCGGATGCGTCGCGTTGGGATTGGCGAGCTGGCAGATCCGTCTGCAACTGCGTCAGCATGCCCTGGGCGGTGGGCCGTTGGAGCCGGATCCGCAGGATCTTCCCGTGACGGTCCCGGTCTTGCCGCCCGTGCGCAGCCTGCCCATCGAGCTCCGTGGCCGCCAAGACCGGCTCGACGAACTCCTCACCATGGCGGGGCACTCCGAGGGGCGGGTCGTGGTGCTCACGGGGATGGGCGGCATCGGCAAGTCCACGGTGGCCGCCGCGCTGGCCGATCAGGTGCAACGACGCGGCATCCGTCGGCACGTCTGGTGGGTCTCGGTCGCCGAGCCGGGCAGCCTGGTCGCGGGCATGCTGACCATCGCGCGGACCCTCGGGGCGTCGACCGCCGAGCTGAACGCCATCGCGTCCGGAGCGCCGCAGGCACCGGACGCCCTCTGGGCCGTACTGGAGCGGACCAGGCACCGCTGGCTCCTGGTCATCGACAATGCCGACACACCGCAGGACCTCGCCCTCCCCGGTGCGCCCGCCGGTCCGCAGGGGGAGTCCACCCACGACACCGGCGCGGCGCGGGTGGCCGACGGCCGGGGCTGGCTCAGGAAGCCGCGCAGCGGGATGGTCGTCGTGACCACGCGCTACGCGGACGCGGCCACCTGGGGCCGGGACGCGACGATCCGCCGGATCGACCGGCTCGGCGCTGCCGACTCCGGGCGGATCCTGCGCGACCTCGCGCCGGAGGGCGGAGACCAGCGGGAGGCGGAGAGCCTGGGGGAGCGGCTCGGTGGTCTGCCGCTCGCCCTGCACCTGGCGGGTCGTTACCTCGGTTCGGACTTCGCGCTGACGCGTGGGTTCGCCGACTATCAGAGGTCGCTCGACACCTCTTCCCGGTCCGTGGACTTGCTGACCCCGGACCGGGACCTGAACCTCCCGGACCGGGCCACCGTCCTGCGGACCTGGGAGACCTCGCTGGACGCACTCGACCTCGCGGGCGTGCCCCAGGCCCGTACCCTTCTGCGGCTGCTCGGCTGCCTCGGTTCCGCGACGGCGCTCCCCGACGGTCTGCTGGATCCGGAGCTGCTCCGCACGCTCGCACCGCCGGACGCCGTCACCGCCACCGACCGGATCGGCTGGCTGGAGCAGGGCATGCGGGCGCTGATCCGCCTCGGCCTGGTCGACCGGACGCCGACAGCGCCCGAGGGCGAGCCGACCGGTCAGCTGATGCTGCACCCGGTCGTGGCCGACGTCGCACGGGTGCACCTGGACACCGAACGACGGGCCGGGGAGGTCTCGGCGGTCGCCACGCCGTCCGTGGCCGTGGCGCTGATCGCTGGAGCGCTCGACCGGCTTGCCACTGACCGGCCCGCCGACTGGCCGCGGTTCCGCCTGCTCGCACCGCACTTCCGGGCCCTGCTCAACACCGTCGCTCCGACTCTCGACGGTGAGGCGCTGGCGCTGCTCGCCCGCTGCGGGACGACCCTCACCGACTACTGCGAGTGGAGCGGTCCGGCCTCCTTGGGGGTCGAGGTCGCGACTGCGACGCTCGCCGCCGTCCGCTCACTGCCGGAGGATCACCGCGACGTCCTCGAGGTCCGTTACTGGCTGGCCCGGTGCAGGGTGTTCCAGGACGACAGGGTCGCCGCGGAACGGGAGTTGGGACAGCTCCACGCCGATCAGGTGGCCGCTCTCGGGGCTGCCGCACCGGAGGCCCTGCGGACCGAGTGCGTGCGCGCCGCCGTGCTGATCGGCCTCGGCCGCTACGAGGAGGCCGACGAGCTGCTCAGGGCGGTACTCGCGGCGCAGCGGGAGGTCCTGGGCGAGCGCCATCTCGACACCCTCGCGACCTACCACGAGCTGGGGCGGGTCGAGGGCCACCGCCGGCGCTGGCCCGAGGCCGAGGCGATGTTCCGCACAGCCGCCACGGGCCGGGCAGCGGTGTTCGGCACCGACCACCCGGCGGCCCTCGCCAGCCGCAACCGGGTCGGTTGGACGATCGGCGAGCAGGGGCGGACCGAGGAGGCCGAGGCTGAACTGAGCAGGGTGCTCGCGGTGCGCCGCAGCCTCTTCGGAGACGAGCACCACGACACCCTCGCCACCGTCGAACGGCTCGCCTGGGTCCGGGCGTTGAACGGACGGCTCGACGAGGCGGAGCGGGATCTCGCCTCCGTCGTCGGGATCAGGACTCGCCTGATGGGCCCGTCCTACCTCGGGACCCTGAACTCGACCGTCCTGCTCGCCCGGGTCATCGCCCGGCAGGGCCGACGGGACGAGGCGAGGAGCCTGCTGCTGGACGTGCACGAGCGGCAGGAGCGACTGCTGGGGAGCGGCCATCCCGAGACGGAACGGACCCGAGCGCTGATCGAGCAGCCCGGGCGGGCAGGGCCCGCCGGGTAGTGCTCGCCCCGTGCGCGTTCGCTGCACCCTGACGCCTGCGAGAATCGAGCGCATGAACGATGCCGACGGCTCGACAGGGATCCGCCGATCGCCGCGGATCACGCACCTGGAGTGGGGCCGGATGGAGGTCGAGGGCCTCGCCCCCGGGAAGGACTTCGTGCTGTACCCGGGTGGGGGGCATGCCTGGGACTGGAGCGTGCACGGCACCCGCCACGCGGCGGGTGTCCAGCCCGGCGATGCCCAGGAGCTCCTTGACCTGGGCGCCGAGGTGGTCGTCCTGACCCTCGGGATGGACCGGGTCCTGCGGATCGCCCCGGCCACCCTGGAGCTCCTCGCGGCCGCCGAGGTGGAGGTGCACGTCGCCGACACCCGTGCCGCCCTCGACCTCTACAACCGCCTCGCCGAGACCCGCCCGACCGGCGCGCTGTTCCACTCGACCTGCTGACCGACCGTCATGTGCCCGTGAGGGTGTCAGTCCGGTGCCGCGGCGCTCAGGAGCGCGTGGACGGTCGTGGCCATCGTGCGGGCGGCGGCTGCGGTGCCGAGGCCGGAGCTGCGCCAGTGGTGCCAGGTGGTCCAGGTGGTGGCGGCGTCCAGGGCGTGGAGCAGGTCGGTGCGACGGGCCCGGGGGAGGGGGTCGAGCTCGGTCGCGAAGACCTCGGACAGGCGTTGGCGGGCGAAGTCGAGCATCAGGCGGACGGCTTCGTCGATCTGCGGGGACGGGTTCTCCAGGCGCATGACGGCGAGCCGGGTGGGGGTGAGGCCCTCGAGGATGCGGGCGCGCTGGGCGACCAGTTCGGCGACGCGTACGTCCCGGGGGCCCGTGGTCGGCAGGGGGACGACCTGTGCCATCAGCTGGTCCAGGCGGCGGGTGATGGCGACGCCGGTGAGGTGGGCGAGATCGGCGAAGTGGTGGAAGACCAGGCGGCGGGAGACGCCGGCGCGCGCGGCGACCTGGTCGGCGGGGAAGGTGGTGCGGCCTTCGTCGAGCAGGGACAGCACCGCGTCGGCGATCTTCTCGCGGGTCTGTTCGCCGCGCGCGGTCCGGCCGTCGACGGTGGGCTGGGTGGGCTTCGCGGGCTCGGTGCGTTCCACGGGGCTCCTCTCCTCGTCTCGCGTTGACATTATTGCACTCCGAGTGCAAGCCTCTCGATTGCACTCGGAGTGCAAGTGTCGTTTCCCGGGGACCCGCCGCCCCAGGCCATGCGAGAGGCGCCCGGCATGCTCACCCTCACCGGACGCTGGTGCGTCCGCAGACCCGGAACGGTCCTGACCGGCTGGCTGCTCCTGATCACCACCGCGCTCGCCGCCGTGACGCTCCTCGGCAGCGCCACCTCCGAGACCGTCACCATCCCGGGCAGCGACAGCCAGGCCGCCCACGACCTCGCCGCCCGTTCTTTCCCCGAGGCGCCCTCCGGCAGTCAGCCGGTGGTGCTGCACGTACCGCCGGACCGGCCGCCGCTCGGCTCGGGGCCGTCCGCCGAGGCGGTCCGGGCGGCGGCCCGCGCGATGGCCCTGGTCCCGCACGTGCTCGACGTCGGCCTGCCCTACGGGGACGAGGGCCGGGCGCGGATGAGCGCCGACGGACGCACCGCCTACCTGACGGTCGAACTCGACGTGAGCGCACGCGGGTTGACGCCCGAGCTGACCCGTTCGCTGCTCGCGGCGGCGGCCCCGGCCGAAGCCGCCGGCATCGAGGTCACCCCCGGCGGTGGCCTCGCGGCCGCGGCCGACAAGGGCTCGACCCACCGCAGCGAACTGGTGGGGATGGCCGCAGCCCTGGTCGTGCTGGCCCTCGCCTTCCGCCGCCCGGCCGCCGCCGTCCTGCCGCTGCTGACCGGTCTGGCCGGGCTCGCGGTGTCGCTCTCGCTGCTGGGGCTGGTCGGGCACGTGGTGGACGTCCCCTCCGCCGGCACCACGATCGCCGCGATGATCGGCCTGGGGGTGGGCATCGACTACACCCTCTTCAGCCTCACCAGGTTCCGCGAACTGCGCGGCGCCGGCGTCGAGGTGGGCCCGGCGGCGTTGGCGACGACCACAGGGTCGGGGCGTGCCGTGGCCTTCGCCGGATGCGCGGTGGTGGCGGCGCTCGCGGGGCTGGCCCTCGGCGGCCTGCCGCTGCTGTACGCGCTCGCGCTGGCTCCCGCCCTCGCGGTCCTGACCGCCGTCGCCGTCAACCTCACCCTGCTGCCGGCCCTGCTGGTCCTGCTCGGACCCTGGCTGAGCGCCAAGCGCCCTCCCGTCGGGGCGGGTGACCGGCGCCGGACGAGGGGTTGGCGGCGGATCGCCGAGCTCGTCACCGCCCGGCCCTGGCGCCCGCTGTTGGCGGGCCTCGCCCTGATGGCCCTCCTCGCGGCTCCCGCACTGCAGTTGACGTTCGGTCAGCTGGACGGCTCCCACCACGCCCCCGGCACGATGAGCCGTACCGCCCACGACCGCCTGGCCGCCGCCTTCGGACCGGGAGCCGAGGCCGCCCTGCTGGTGACGGCCACCCTGCCCGCCCCTGCCTCCGCCTCCGACTCCGTTTCCGTCTCCGCCATGGGACCGGCCGAGCCTGGGCTCGCCGCCGTCACCGAGGCGTTGCGGCGCACACCCGGGGTGGCGGCGGTCGCCGGGCCTGCCGTCGCGCCCGGCGGACGGGACGTCCGCTGGAAGGTCACCCCGACGAGCGCGGCCGCCGACCCCGCGACGGCCGGCCTCGTCCACCGGCTGCGGGCCGGGACGCTTCCGTCCGTGACCGCGGGCACCGGCTGGGTCACCCACGTCGGCGGCGTGCCCGCCGCACAGGCCGACCTCAACCAGCGGATCGCCGACCGGCTGCCCCGGGTGGCCGGGTTCGTCCTGGCCACCGCCGCACTCCTGCTGCTGCTGGCGTTCCGCGCGCCGGTGGTGGCGGTGAAGGCCGTGCTGCTGAACCTGGTCTCGGTCGGCGCCGCGTACGGGGTGCTGACGGCGGTGTTCCCCTGGGGGTGGGGGCGGGCGCTGACGGGGCTGGACGCGGCGGTGCCGGTGCCCGGGTACGTACCGCTGCTGATGTTCGCCGTGCTGTTCGGCCTGTCGATGGACTACGAGGTCTTCCTGCTGACCGCCGTCCGCGAGGCCCACCTCCAAGGCCTGGACGACCGCGCGGCCGTCGTCCAAGGCCTGACCCGGACGGCCGGCGTCATCACCTCGGCCGCCCTGATCATGGTCAGCGTCTTCCTGGGCTACCTGCTCTCGGGCGATCCCGTGGTGAAGATGTTCGGCATCGGCCTGGCCACCGCGGTGGCCCTGGACGCCACCGTCGTCCGCGGCCTCCTGGTCCCCACCAGCATGGTCCTGCTGGGCCGCGCCAACTGGTGGCTCCCGGCGCGCCTCGGCCGCCTGCTGCCGCGCATCGCCGTCGAGGGCCGCCAACACGCCCAACCGGACGTCCACGGGACGTAATGTCGGCCGTACCGATGAGTCGTGCGCGGTTCCGCAGTCGACACTCCGGATCCATCGAGAGCGGTGGGCCCGTGCCGGGGGCGTCCCGGCGCACGAGGAAGCACACGGAGGCAGTGAATGGGCGTCGACGACTTCGGGCCGCGGTCCACGGTCCGCACCGCACGGCAGGGGGCGCGGGCCGGCGCGCCCAGGGTCCTGGTGGCGGGGGCGAGCATCGCGGGGCCCGCACTGGCCCACTGGCTGCACCGGCGCGGGGCCGAGGTGACGGTGGTGGAACGGGCCCCGGGTCTGCGTCCCGGCGGTCAGGCGGTGGACGCGCGCGGGATCGCCAAGGAGGCCATCCGGCGGATGGGGTTGGACGCGGCGGTCCGCGCCGCGTGCACCGACACCGCCGGCGCGCACACCGTGGACGAGCACGGGCGGGTGCTGGAGACCGTCCGGGCGGACGACGACGGCGGTGACGGGTTCATCGCGGACATCGAGATCCTGCGCGGGGACCTGTCCCGGGTGCTCCACGAGGACACCCGCGACGGCGTCGAGTACGTCTTCGGCGACCGGATCGCCTCGCTCGCCCAGGACGCCGACGGCGTCGACGTGGTCTTCGCGGGCGGTGCCCGGCGGCGCTTCGAGCTGGTGATCGGAGCCGACGGGCCCTACTCGGAGCTGCGGGCGATGGCCTTCGGACCGCACGAGCGCTTCCTGCGCCCCCTCGGGCACGTGCTGGCGTTCTACAGCGTGCCGAACGAATTCGGCCTGGACCGGTGGCTGCTGGAGTACCAGGACCAGGCGTCCGGACGCTCGGTCCTGCTGCGGCCGATCCAGGACGCGACCCGGGCGATGGCGATGTTCTACTCCGCCGCCGGTGACTTCGACGTCGACCACCGTGACGTGGCGGCGCAGAAGCGTCTGCTGCGCGAGCGGATGGCCGGCCTCGGCTGGCTGGCCCCGGAGATCCTCGCCCACGTGGACGACACCCCGGACTTCTACCTCGACCAGGTGGCCCAGGTGGTGATGGACCGTTGGTCGAACGGGCGGGTCGGGCTGCTGGGCGATGCGGCGTTCTGCTCCTCACCGATGTCCGGGCAGGGCACGGGGCTGGCACTGGTCGGTGCCTACGTGCTGGCCGGAGAGCTGGCCGCCGCCGAGTGGGACCCGGAGGCGGGGTTCGCCCGCTACGAGACGCTGATGCGTCCGTTCGTCGAGGCGAACCAGGAGATCGGCCGCCTGAACGCCCGCACCCGCGAGGTCCGCGGGCCGGACGCCGAGCCGCTCCCCGACTTCTCCGGCGCCTGGTTCGCCGACCTGCTCACCCGCGCGATCAACGGCGTCGACCTGCCCGACTACGCGGGGGTGCCGGACTCCGCGCCACGGGCTCGGCGGTAGGGCGCCCCTCGTCAGCGGATGCGGGGCGACATCGACGTGCGGTTCCCCGACCTCAGGCACGTGCAGGGCTCGGGGACCGACCGGGGCGAGCGTGCCCGGTGTTGTCCTCCGCCTTCGCGTTCGCAGCTGCTCTTGAGGACTCGGCAGGATCCGCGTCGACGCCGCCGGCGGCTGGAGCGGGCGGTCGCCGACGCGTGAACCCGGCAGGTGCCCGACCCCGACCGCGGGTCGGGCACCTCACCCGTCACCGCGGCTCGAGCGGCGAGTACCCGCAGGGACGGCCTAGGGGGTGTCTGACAATTGATCACCTGGCTGGTTCGCGGAGCCAGAGGATCAGCGAGGCCAGGACAACTCCGGCGTGGTAACGGTCGGCGAGC